>CAZGSG010000207.1:0-10586 GCA_964528095.1 uncultured Terrimonas sp. | reverse complement strand
ATGGGAACTCGCCTTTATTTGATTGCTATTAGTTGTCATAGTGGACGGTATTGCAAGTGTTGTGTATTACGTTAATCCATGATGGCTTCCCGGGCTGGGTTCTTACCTGTTGCCTGGTGGTACATCAACTGCTTCCTGAGTTTCTTGTTCTTCTTTTTCAAGTGTGTCAGGTCAGCCCTCAGCTGTTCATAGTCGGGTGGTGATGAAGTTGTTGGTGCTTTCTTCCGGGTGTAGAAGAAGTAAGCTGCGGCAATAATGGCAATCACACAGATGAACGGGTTGGATAAAAGTTTGCTCCATTCTTTGATGGCCTCTTTGTCTTTGGGTAACTCTCCGGCCAATTGTTCCCACGGGTTCGGTTGCCCGGCAGCGCTTGCCTGCTGCTCCTTAGGTTGCGATTGCTGGTTGGACTGCCTGGTATGCTGATAGTTTTGCTTGTTTTCAGTTGTTTCCATCATAGTGCTGTTTATGGTTTGCCGTAAAGCCGGTATATTATTTACGCTGACCGGTATACATGCAAATATGGGGTGGGAAACAGGGCTGGTCTACCCCTATGGGGGTACCTATTCTTGAAAAATAATTACGACACTAACGAAAAAGCCATACCAGCTGGTCAGGCGATATGGCTTTACGCTATACTATAGCGATTGTTGTTGGAACTACTTCTTTAGCAGGCTTAGTTCTATCCGGCAATTTTAGAATTTGGACAACTGCTTTTGAGTTTGTGCAATTTCAGTATCGATCAGTTTGACCGCTTCAGCTAAATTTAGTTCAGCGAAGTAGGCCCGGATAAACTGTAAGTCCGCAATTAAATGCTGGCCCTTTTTGTAGTAGGGCATCTCTGCGTACTTTTTGTAAATCTCTGAGTTTTGCACAGTGGTAAATCTGGTGCCGGTAAGCAGGTGCGCAAGTTTAGCTACCCCAGCTACAGAATGCGTTTCCCGGTGTTCAACGTTAAACCCTGATTTCAAGAGGAAGTATATCGCCAGCAGTTGCCGGGCTTTCGTGCATTCTTTATCCGTTTCTTCTGGTTGTGATACAGGGGTAACCGTTAAGGCTGCTTCCGGTTCCATGCTCAGGTATATAAAAGTCTTAGCGTTGTACAAAAGGTTATGGCATACTTTCAGGAACTCCTTGATTTCGGGTAATGATAAACGTTGTTCTTCTCCGGGCAAAGCGTTAAACGATTCCGTGGCGTAAATTTCTTTCTCTGCCAGCACCAGGTCAAACACAAAATATTGATAGAATTGTCTGCTCGTATAGGGCTGCAACGATTTACCGTACTTTTTGAGCAGGACTTCTTCCTTGTCCCGGAATTGCCGGTACAATCCGGAGTCTTCTTTAGTCTCACATTGCTCAAATAACTCGACAATGTCCAGCAAATGTTGGGTGATTTCCAGTTGTTGTACTGCAGGGTATTGTTTGATCACAAGATCATAATCCCGGCTAAACCGTTGGGCTAGCAAAGGAACAACCTGCAACCGGGAATTGGCGTGAACTGGATATTGAGCATTCATACTATCAATTTACCGAAAAAATGATTTCTCTGTTTACCGTTTATTGTTAAACGTTACGCAATTACCGGGGTGGCAAATGATCTGGATTTGCATAATATTCTTTAAGCAGTACGGTATGCGGTTCTACCTGGTAATAGGCGCACACCTCAAACAACCGCCAAACGGTAACAGTAGAACAATTCTCTGATTCCAGCTTGCGCAAAGTGGATACAGAGACCATGGCACCAACGGCAGCAACTTTTCGGCTTACCCCTTTCTGGTTCCGCAATTGCCGGAGGTTTTCATTGATGATAGCAAAAGTTTCCGGCGGGTATTTCTTCCCAATGGCATTATAACTCATATATGGTTGGTTTAAATGTCTCAGATTGGATAAGCAGATCGGATATAGCCGGACCAATCGGTAAGGATGACAATGGAATAGCAAGGCTGTTTATTGCTACTTAAACCAATTGACCGCCCTATATACAAAGTCCGTCGATAGCCATGTTCGGCTATGATTTCCGTTTGCTGCTCAGACCCCATGCGAATTAATTCAACAATTTCGGGAACCGGGATCGTAAACTTGGGCTTATTGGGATAGCGATTGATCTTGTGATAATGCCGGTCCAGTATGTGCGACAAACTGTACGCTGTGAGGTAATAAGAACATGGAAAATACCGCATTCGCTTGTCTCCGGGAATCATCCAGAGGAGCTTCCTGGCCAGGTTATCCAACTCTTTGCGGGTGCGATGCACATTGTTTAAGGCCGAAATGAAATCATCTTCATTGAACGGTAAGGACAATGCCGGGTACTGGACAAAAACGTGTTGCATGGCTTTAAGTAAGGGATTGCATGATGTGGTGAAATTTTTCGAGGATAACTTTAGCATCTCCTTCCACTTGCGGAACGGCAATACTGAGCAACCACCGGAATAGCGTTCCCTGGTTAGGGTTGTAGTTCTCTATGATATTGGCTGCAATCAAAAAGGTACGCTCCATGATCGCTTCCGCTCTGCTGGCATCCTGTTCCAGTAATAGGAGTACGAAGTATACCACGGCTCCCTGATTGTCGATCAGTTCGCCAAAGGCGGTCATGTCACGGGCGCGAAGACGCGCCAGGAAAAGTGGGTCTATTTCCTGCAAGGATGCCAGCATAGCAATAGCGTTTAATGGTAAACGGTAAATGGTTTCAGCGGTAAGTCATGGATGTAGGGATCGCAACAGAGTTTTTATCTCTTCTTCCCCGTCAAAGGATGTAACGATAACGCCATGTACGTTTAAACGTTTGGCTTCCCGATTTGCGCAGCCAGATGGATACAGCGTGGTCATCACCTGTTTGATGTCGGAAAAATATTCCTTCATCCATTCAAAAGTGTACAGCGAACTTCTTTGGGTTGTCTTAAAACTGATAATAGCGATATCCGGAAAATCTTTACTGATAACCGCTTCGATCTCCTGCTGGTTGTGCCCACAAGCCCCGGCTACCTGGTAACCGGAGCGTTGCAAGCAGTTAGCTAAGACCTTACGGTATAGGGCCACTTCATCCACTATCAATATGTTGACAGGATGCTGCATAATCGGGGTTTTAAAAGTGGGTACGGATTATTGTAATTAACTGTTTCCACACCAAAAGTGCAGGCGGCAAGAATACCCCCGCAGGTTTGGGAAAACCACTCTCAAAATGGTCAGGCGAATGAAATAGATTATCAATCCATAGTTATTTGCTCGGGTAGGGAGCAAATAACTATGAGGCACATACGCAATTCAAATGTGTTAATTTATGAGGGTCAGATAGTATCCTTAAAATAGCCCCGACGACACGTTGGGATTGGCTCGTCACTCAATGTTCATTCACAATAGAATCTTATTATTATGAAATCCAACACCGCTTTAATGCAAGTATCAACGTCACGCCAACAACCGCCAGGGCAATGCAAGGATCACTCAGCCGAAAAGATTTGTAGTAGCAAATAATGGAAATGGTATTAAAGGTCCCCCGGCAAGAAAACCAGGGACGGTTTACTAGTAAATTCCATTAAAACATTAACCCTTATCCTAAAAGAGATAGTAGTAGAGCATTGAAAAAAGGTGGGAGCAAAAAAATAGTTGTAGGCCCCCTGCTCAACCGGTCGGCGCCTCTAAGAGCCAGAAGTTGAGTGATAGGAGGCCCACAACTATTTTCATAATAGAGTGTGGGCTGAATACCTATCCTCGATCTGGCTCAAATTAGAGGCTTGACCTTCGAGAATCGTATATTCGTAGTCCTTCAATTGAAGGACCGAAAATATGTAAAAAAACCAACCCTTCAAAGGGTGGCTACTTAATCACTTAATTATCATCATCCTTAACTGTAACTGCAAGCAAGATAAGGAGAATATTTGTATTACAAAGTAGATGATTCGTCTATTTTGTAATTAAAATTGTTCTTTTTATAGACGGAATTGTATGTAACTGAGTAACATTCGTTTAGACCTCCCATATTTGTGAGATGGAATTTGAACGGGATAAACGATACAAGGGAATAAAACTTCTACTTGAAAAGGGTGAGATAAAAACTCTCGCAGGAATTCTCGACGATCATTCTTTTCCGGTATCTGCACTTGCCGAATATTTCAGTACAAATACAACTCGAATGAGGCGTTTAATCAATGCGCCGGGAGCCTTCACTATTGATGATCTTATTATGATTGCTAGATATTTTGATGTTAAGGATCAAATCATAATAGATATGGCATATAAGCAAGCCAAGAAGAAATAATAGTATAGAAACTGTCTACTTTTGATGAGAAATGTAATCATAATTGATACAAATATTTATAGGCAGCTTGGAGCTCTATTCTATAATCATATCGATTACATCAGTCTCGAAGGATATTGCTATTCATCAGCGTCTGAAATACTTCTTTCCCAAACCGTTGTAACTGAATTTATTGATTTTTACAAAAGGGAAATAATAGACAAAAACATTCTAGAAATCGAAAAGTCATATGATCGACTTGGCAAACTCGAATATTTCAAAAAAATAAGGAAGCCAGATCTAAATAAAAGAGCGAAGCAACAATTAGATTTCGTAAAAATCAAATTGACGAGAAACAAGCGTAAGCCTAAATTAGATTTGCTACTAAACGAGAATGATTTATTAGAATTTCTAATCAGTAATAAACAAGAAAATAAGAAAGACAATACTAGAGACTATCTCATTTGGCTAAATGGTTTGGCAGCGGCAAAAAAATACCCTGGCTGGCGAGTCATATTAATAAGTGAGGATAAAATTTTTGTTGAAAACCTTCATTTTAATAAAATAAAAGAGAAACTTTCAGTTAAGCATTTTGAAGTCTATAAAAGCATCCCATCCTTTTTATCGATTTATGGATTTAAGTCACCTTTGCTTACAAAAGATTTAATACTTCAGAAAATACCGGTTAGCACTATTCGAAAAGAGCTATTAAGGGATAAAGATTCAATACCGAGTTATATAAGCGACTTTTATTATGATGCTCGGCGAAAATTCCCCTTAGAGAAATTTGAAATACAGGAAATATTAGTAGATGAATTTTACTCTCATAAAAGCTCTCCAAATAAGGTTGAGGTTATTGCTCATGTCTTGGTGAAAGTAAACATGATTTTTGCTCCCGAAACAAAAATTCTCGCTCTTAAAAAGTACCTAGAAAAAATAGAAGCCACAATTGACAGGAAAACTAATTCTTTTGACGGTGAAGGACGCCCTATTTATAATGAATATATCTTATTTACATTCAGGCTCAATTTCTCTGAAGTAGATGGAGTTATAACTAATGTGAAATTTATAGACTTTTTTCTTGACGATTATATCCGTAAAAATATTCAAAATCACATCGGACTCCCCCATATTGTAAAATTGCCTTACGATGATGAATGGTTTTAGATGCAAAACGGATTATTACTTCTACCCTCGTCTTAAAACTAAAGTTGATACAAATGACATTTTATCTCGACAACAATATCATTGTCTCAATTGAAAATGGTGATTACACACTAGAAAAAATAAGAAATCTAATCCCAGACCCCAAAGCAAGGTTTTTTTATTCTTCCGCCCACCTATTTGAGGCAGAGTGCTTCCCTGGAACCCCCAAGTTGTCCAAAGTGGATTTTTTGTCGAAAAGGATAAATAACATCAGAAAGGTGTTTAAGAAAAACTACTTGTACCTAGAATTGGAAAGCAATCGCTTGACTCACATTATGGAAGACCCCCAAGAAGTATTTGACACAATCACTCTTGTTCCATTTGGATTGGATATGATACGAAGCTTCATGAACGTGACCTCAAATAGTCAGAAAGATGAATATAGGAATCAACTTGGCGTTGAAATTAAAGAGATTAATAATTATCAAGCTGAAGAAGTAATCGAACAACTGAATAAGAAATTAACGGCCAATGGATCGGGGCAATCATTTTTGGAAATGATTGAGTACGGAATAAAACTACATCAAGGGGGGAAGACATTCGGACTTCATAACAGGATTGCTGGTGTATTTGAACTTCTTGATTTGATCGGATACTGGAAGGATAAAGAAACTGAAACTTCAAATTATGCTCGGCTTTGGGATGCAGATCATTGTTTTTTTGCCAGCTATTGTGATTTCTTTGTTTCTGATGATAGGAGAACCAGAAACAAAGCTGCTGTTGTGTATAATACCTATAATCAAAAAACAAAGATAATTTCATCTAATGGATAAATTTAAGAATGCTGTTATTCATTGTCTTGGCATGTAAAGTAACACAAGAATTTAAGTAGGTCCTAGCCTACCCGGTTATAGAATGCTCCTGCCGCTTTTAGTAACAAAAATTAGCTAACGATGCAGATATCTTATGTAGAAATTGCAAATTTCAGGAAGTTAAAATCTTGCAGAATAAATTTGTCCGAGAAAGAAACTGTTTTTGTCGGCGCTAATAACAGCGGAAAAACAACTGCGATGGATGCGTTGATTACTTTCTTGAAAATACGCAAGCTAACAACTATGGACTTTACGCTTTCAAATTGGAAAGAAATCAATGAAATCGGCAAGCTTTGGATAAATCCGGACGTTAATCCAAAGGATTTATCCATAGATGCATGGCAGCGATTTCTACCTCATCTTGATGTTTGGCTAAAGGTTGAAAAAAAAGAAGTTCATTATGTAAGCAGATTAATCCCTACGCTTGACTGGGATGGAGGAATGATTGGTGTCAGGTTGCGATTTGAGCCTAAAAATATTGAAGGCCTCTATAGGGATTTTGCAGATTCTCATGCGTCAGCCAAACATATGGCTGGGATTGGAGCCTCGAAGAAAAAAACGCTCCCCCTTTGGCCAAAAAATCTGTGGGATTTTTTGGAACGCCGGCTGAACGCTCATTTTCAGGTATCAAGCTACCTCCTTGATCCAAAAAAAGTTGACGAGCCAGTAGAGGGAATAGCAAAGCCTCAATTGCTTTTACCTGTTAATCACGCACTTGATTTTGATCCGTTTAAAGGACTAATAAAGGTAGATATCATCAACGCCCAGAGAAATTTTAGGGACCCCAATATGGATGGAGAAGAACAGCAGCGATCACCAGGCAATTTGTCGGCGCAACTAAGAGACTATTATACCAAACACCTAAACCCTGATGAAAAACCTGGGCCTGAGGATTTGGATGCACTTCAAGCCATGGAGGATGCAAGAAACTCGTTTGATGACAAGCTTTCAAAAAGTTTCGCACCTTCCATAAGTGAACTTGAAGGGTTGAATTATCCCGGTTTCGGTGGCAATCCCGGGATTAAGTTGTCTACAAAATTGGCAGTGACCGATGGCCTCCGGCATAGTTCTGCGGTCACCTTTGAAGTAATGAAGTCATCCAAAGGGGAGACCGATTACCCTTTAAACCTTCCCGAAAAATATAATGGGTTGGGTTATCAAAACTTGATATCGATGGTATTTAAACTCATCCGTTTCCGAGATGAGTGGATGCAGGTGGGCAAATCTGCCAACCGCGAGCCTGAAGATACCGAGCGAATGGAGTTCCAACCTTTACACCTAGTATTGGTGGAGGAACCGGAAGCTCACCTACATGCCCAAGTTCAGCAGGTCTTTATTAAAAAGGCCTACAGTGTTCTAAGGTTTAACCCGAACATAGAGAAATATGCGCATTTTCAAACACAATTAGTTGTAAGTACGCACTCAAATCACATTGCCCATGAAATAGAGTTCACTTCTTTGCGGTATTTTAAGAGAAGTGCAGCAGTAGAAAATTCTGTACCCACATCCACGATAATCAATCTTTCAACCACTTTTGGTGATGAAAAGGAAACAACAAAATTCGCCATCCGCTACCTGCGGACTACGCACTGTGACTTGTTTTTTGCAGATGCTGTCATATTAATTGAAGGGCCGGCGGAACGTATGCTTGTACCGTATTTTATTAAACATTACTATCCCGAGCTTTCGAGGTGTTACATTGCGTTGCTTGAAATAGGTGGAAGTCATTCTCACACCCTTCGGCCTTTATTAAGCGATTTAGGGATCATTACTCTAATTATTACAGATATTGATGCTGTTGATCCGGCCCAAAAAGGCACATCAGTGCTTCCAGAAAAAGGGAAAGGATATCTTACTAACAATAGTACATTGAAGAGTTGGATACCTCGAAAGGAAACGATTGATGAATTAATTGCAGTTGAAGATGATCCCAAGGATGCATCTGCTATCAAGGTCGTTTATCAGATACCTATATTAAAGAAACTACCAGATGAGGAAAAGGAAAATATGGTTATTCCGTATACTTTTGAAATTGCATTAGCGCTTGAAAACATTGATTTATTTAGGAAACTAGAAGGAAATGGCCTGATCAAGAAATTCCATACAGCCTTGAATTCAGACACTATATTCAACGCCAATACTCAGATGTTTGATGCCCTTAAAAAAGGCAAGAAGGCTGAGTTTGCCTTAGAGTTATTGTATCTGGAGGATCCAAAAGAGTTGAAAACGCCAGGCTATATTACCAAAGGATTAGAGTGGTTGAAAAATAAGTTGATTACAATTACCAAGTAAAAAAATAATGTCTCAGTCACCAGAAATTGCTAACGGTCCATCACCCGACGAACAGATTTTCGCGGCACTAAATCTATCAAATCCAAAAAGTTTTTTTCTGTTCGCGGGAGCAGGTTCGGGAAAAACAAGATCTTTGGTGAATGTGCTAGAAAGAATTCGGGATAGCTATAATTTAGATCTCAGACTAAACAGAAAGCGGGTGGCAGTAATTACCTATACAAATGCTGCCAGTGATGAAATTAAGCATCGGCTTGACTACAATCCTCTTTTCTTGGTTTCAACGATTCACAGTTTTGCTTGGGAACTCATCCAAACATATCAAACCGACATTCGCGAATGGCTCAGGGAGGAACTACATCAAGATATCGCGGATACAGAGGAGCTCCTTCGAAAAAGCAGGGCTGGTACAAAAACCGCTGCTGACAGAGAGGCAAGTATTAGTCAGAAACGTCTTAGGCTCGATAGTCTTGATCATATCCAGCAATTCAGCTACAGTCCTACCGGACAAAACAATACGAGAGATTCATTAAATCATGCTGAAGTCATAAAGATGTCAGCGGATTTTCTGCAAACCAAAGCGCTGATGAGGGAGATACTGGTGGGTAGATTTCCCATTCTGTTCATAGACGAAAGTCAGGATACTAACCAGAAACTTATGGAGGCTCTATTTGGCGTGCAAAGAATCCACAGCCAACAATTCAGTCTTGGCCTTTTTGGAGATATGATGCAAAGGATTTATCCTCAAGGGAAAGTTGATTTAGGAAGAAACCTTCCTGAAGATTGGATCAAGCCCGTTAAAACAATAAATTATCGTTGCCCCCGACGGATTGTGACACTGATTAATAAAATCAGGAGTCAGGTAGATGATCAAATGCAGGAACCCAGAGCAAATCAGATTGAAGGTCACGCTAGGCTTTTTATTGTTCCAAGAAATTCTGGCGAAAAGGAAGGAGTTGAAAATTCCATCACTGCGACGATGGCAGAAATTACTAAGGATGAATTGTGGCATGGCCACCATACAGACATAAAGACTTTGATCTTAGAACATCATATGGCTGCTAGCAGAATGGGCTTCATAAACTTATTTGCCCCCCTTTCAAAGGATGAAATGTTAAGAACAGGACTTTTAGATGGTACGCTCGCTGACATTCGTTTTTTTACCCAATTGATCTTACCGTTAGTAAATGCTAGCGCAGAAAATGACGCGTTTACCATTGCCAGGATCATCAAACAGTCATCTCCATTGCTTGATAAGAAGATGATTAAAGATTCCGAAAATCCACTGGCGATCTATCAGCAGGTAGATCGTGCCGTACAATTCTTGTTGTCTCTTTGGAAAAATACTCAAACACCCACTCTTATCGACATCGTAGAAAACATCCATAAAACAGGCCTGTTTATTTTGCCAGAGGTATTTTCAGTAATTGTAAAAAGTCAGTCTACCCAAACAAATGGTAGCGATGATGCCATTAATGATGCTGAAGCGGAGGATGACCAAAGCGAAACCATAATTGTGGCTTGGCAAGAGGCTTTAAGATGTTCTTGGACCGAATTGGAACGTTACCATGTTTACATTTCAGGGCAATCCCGATTTGATACACACCAGGGCGTAAAAGGATTGCAATTCCCCCGTGTAATGGTGATTATTGATGATGAAGAAGCCAAAGGTTTCATGTTTAACTATAACAAATTGTTTGGCGTGCAGGCCTTATCAGATACCGACAAAAAAAATATACAAGACGGCAAAGAAACGAGTATTGACAGAACGCTCCGACTTTTTTACGTTTCATGTAGCCGCGCGGAGAAAAGTCTTGCCGTTGTTGCCTATACGGATGATCCGCAGGGACTTGAGGATAATGTAATAAAAAGAGAGTGGTTCACAAAGGGCGAAGTAGAAAGGCTATAACCTGTGTTCATCTCTATAGACTTCAACTTGGACATTTTTTAATGGGTATCAATGAAATCGCCAAGAGTCTAATGGCTCCTATTAATTTTGCAAGACTGAATAACCGATACCTATATTCAAAATAATTTGTAGTATA
>CAZGSG010000206.1:7427-10594 GCA_964528095.1 uncultured Terrimonas sp. | reverse complement strand
AATAAAGCGCAACCATTAACAACTAACGCTTACCAATGGCAAAAGCATCTTACGAAACTACATCATAACCCCAACTAATAACAGCGCGCTCAATGCTACACTTCGGTTCAGGTATCTTGATGCGGAACTAAACGGCGAGCAGGAAGATAAACTGGCGCTATGGAGAAGCGTGGATGGCATGATATGGAATTTTGAGAACTTCAGCGGTCGCGATGCCACCCAGAACTATGTGGAGAAAACAGGTATTGAGGCTTTTTCTACCTGGACGCTCTCTCCTCCTTCTGCTCCGCTCCCGGTTATTTTTAGCGCTTTTAATCTGCAATGCAATTCGGGCAAAGTTATTCTCAGTTGGAAAACAGCACAGGAATTTAATAGCAGTCATTTTATTATAGAAAAAAACACAGGCTCACAATGGACCAGTATCGGCCAGGTGCCTGCGGCAGGTAATAGCAGCACGGAAAAAAGTTATGAATTCATTGACAACAATCCATTGGAACGAGACCAGTACCGGCTTGCACAATATGATATAGACGGACGGGTGAAGTATACTTCTGTACTCGTTGCAGATTGCGCGATCACGGATGCCTTACTGGCCTGGCCCAATCCGTTTATCCAGGCATTTACGATGAGGATAAATACAAACCGAAGTGGTAAGGCCACACTCCACCTCGTCGATGCCAAAGGATCGCTTGTAATGAACCGTCAGCAAACTCTGCAATCCGGCATCAATCAGTTTGAAGTAGATCTTAAACAGGTGGCAAAGGGTGTTTACCTGTTGACTGTAGAATGGGGAGATGGACAGTATCGTAAGTCCATGCGGCTTGTAAAACAATAAAGATCTGCAGGTATACCACCTGGAGAAATAACAACATAAAAGAAAAATCATGTCAGTTGTCTTTTAATTCAACCAAACATTATGAGAAAAATTTTCGTTTTGATTGTAGTCAATTGTATTCTTTCTTCAGTTAATGCACAGAGCATCGGTATAGGTACTACCACACCCAATACCAGCGCCGCATTGGATATCAGGAGCACGACAAAGGGTTTGCTGATACCGACCATGACCCAGGCACAGCGCAACGCGATCAGTAACCCGGCCAGGGGTTTGCTGGTCTTCCAGAGTGATGGCACTGCTGGTTTCTATTACAACAGCGGTACACCTGCTGCTCCCGGTTGGGTGGTACTGGGAGGTAGTAGCAATGGCTGGGCGCTTTCCGGTAATAGCGGCACCAGTCCAGGCACACATTTTATAGGTACCACAGATGACGCGCCATTGCAGTTTAAGATAAATAAGGTGAATGCGGGTCATATCGATAGTACAGGATCCAATATGAGTATAGGTTTCCGGGCGCTTGATTCTTTAACTATCGGTGAAAATAATACGGCAATCGGGTATAATGCGCTTCTTTCCAATGCCAATGGCAGTTCCAATACTGCAACCGGTGCTTTTTCCCTTATTTTCAATAAATCTGGTTACAGTAACACGGCCAATGGCGCTTTTTGCCTTAGAGATAATATCAGCGGTGCTGAAAATTCCGCTTTCGGATGGGGGACCCTCCGGAGAAATAAGAACGGAAATCAAAATACCGCCGCAGGACATAATTCCCTTTTTTCCAATACGACAGGCAGTGGAAATACCGCTTATGGTTATGAATCCCTTAATGACAATAGAATCGGTTATTCAAATGTAGCAATCGGGACCAGGGCTCTTTTAAAAAACACGTCAAACTGTAACTTAGTGGCGATTGGCGATTCAGCGCTTTATAATCAAAACACAACAACAGCAGTTTCTCCTGCTAATACTGCCATCGGTTCAAAAGCCCTTTACTCGAATATCAATGGGAAAAGTAACACAGCCAATGGCTATAGAGCGCTTTATTCTAATACAGGCGGCGATAACCTCACCGCAGTTGGCTATTACGCCCTATCTGCTAATACTACCGGAGATAATAACACGGCCATTGGAGTGTCAATCCTAAATTCTAATACCACTGGTAATAACAATACAGCTATTGGCCTGGGAGCCATGTCTTCCAATACTACCGGAAATTATAACACCGCCATTGGCATATCAGCCCTTACCGCCAACATTACAGGCAGTAATAATACCGGCATTGGTGTAGGTGCAGGACCTAGCCCAGGTACGAATCCATCTAATTTCACAGCGATCGGGTACTCATCAGGCCGTATCGGCAGCAACAGCAATACCATCGAAATTGGTAACAGCAGTATAACCTGGATCGGTGGACAGGTAAACTGGAACACTTACAGCGATGAGAGTATAAAAGATGATATACAGGCCAATGTACCCGGGCTTTCTTTCATAAAAAAATTACGCCCCGTCAGCTACCGGCTTAATATTCACCGGCAAAATAAAATCTGCGGCATAGAGGACACTGTCCAGTTTGAAGGCAGGTATGCCATTGAAAATAAAATACAGACAGGTTTTTTAGCACAGGAAGTAGAACGCGCCGCTAAAGAAATCAATTATGATTTCAGCGGGGTAAGCGCGCCAAAAGGAAATGCCAAATTATACAGTCTTGCGTATGCAGAATTTGTAGTGCCACTTGTGAAAGCGGTGCAGGAGCAACAAACCATCATCGAAAAACAACAACAGCAGATCGACGCGTTGATGCAGGACATGAAAACGTTAAAAGAAAAACCAGTCAAATAGTTCACTCACATCAATCTAAAATCTATGAGAAAATTTCTTCTTGTATTGGCAACCAGCTTTTCTATCTCTGTCGGCACGGCGCAAAGCGTAGGCATCGGTACCACCACACCCGATGCCAGTGCCGCCCTGGAGATAAAAAGCACATCAAAGGGTTTGCTGGTGCCGATCATGACATTGGCGCAACGTACCGCCATCAGCAATCCTGCCACCGGCCTGTTGATCTTTCAAACTGATGGTACCACCGGCTTTTATTATAACAATGGTACACCTGCATCTTCATCCTGGACCGCACTAGGAATAAACGGCTGGTCACTCAACGGGAACGGCGAAACAAACCCCGGCACTCATTTTATCGGAACGATCGATAATCAGCCACTGGTATTTAAAGTAAAAAATCAACGATCGGGCTATATAGATTCATTAACCTTCAATACCGGTTTTGGATTCAGAACGTTAGATTCCATTAGTACCGGCAGATTCAAGGCTGCCTATG
>CAZGSG010000206.1:0-7417 GCA_964528095.1 uncultured Terrimonas sp. | reverse complement strand
GGATCAGTAATTACGGTGGATAAAACAATACAGCAATCGGGGCCAACGCGATGCGTTTAAACAAAACCGGCAACTACAATACCGCCGTAGGTTTCGAATCCTTATTTAACAATACTAATAATTTCAATACAGGGATCGGTTATTCATCACTCCGGTTTAACACAACCGGATCCGGTAATACGGCTATCGGATACTCTTCGCAAAATGATAACACAACCGGTTTTGCCAATACCAGTTGTGGCTATTTTTCGCTGGGCAGTAACAGGACCGGATCGGGTAATACAGCATATGGAAACAGCTCTCTCCCTTTTAATACTACCGGGTACAGCAATGTAGCTATTGGCCTGTATACCTTATACAATAATACCGGGGGGCATAATCTTGTGGCTGTAGGCGATTCCGCATTATACAACCAGAATGATGGCGCGGGGTTCAATACGGCCATTGGTTCACAATCCTTGTTTAGCAACCTGTCAGGCAACGCCAATACAGGAACGGGTTATCATACGCTACGATCAAATACTACCGGTTATTCAAATACAGCCATCGGCAACGCGGCAATAAAGTCCAATACTACCGGTTACGAGAATACAGCCATCGGTAATGTTACGCTTATAAACAATACTACCGGTCACGGAAATACAGCAACAGGTAATATGGCACTCTTAAATAATAATACTGGCATCGCTAACGTGGCAATAGGAGATCATGCTTTGTTCACCAACAGTTCCGGTAATAATAATACCGCCCTGGGTTACGATGCGGATGTATCTGCTGGAAATTTAAGTAATACAACCGCAATAGGCTCGGGAGCAATTGTCAATGCCAGTAATAAAATACGGCTTGGAAACAGTTTTGTCACCGTCATTGAAGGACAGGTGGCCTATACATTCCCGTCCGATGGCAGGTTCAAAACCAATGTGACCGAGAGTGTAAAGGGCCTTGATTTTATTATGAAACTGCGCCCCGTGGTTTATAATTTTCAGACAAAAAAATACGATCAGTTTATCAGCGGAATAGAAAATAATGGCATCAAACCTGCTTCCTATCGCGACCATACCGAATCAGAAAAGATCCGCCACAATGGTTTCATCGCGCAGGAAGTGGAAAAAGCCGCAAAGGAAACAGGATATGAATTTGATGGCGTTATCACCCCTAAATCAATGCAGGAAACATACGGTCTTTCGTATTCACAATTTGTGGTACCGCTCGTAAAAGCGATGCAGGAGCAGCAGCAAAGTATTGAATCATTAAAAAAAGAAAATGCAGCATTAAAAAAAAGACTGGAGAAACTGGAAGCCCTGCTGACAGGTGCGCCTGTTTCTC
This sequence comes from uncultured Terrimonas sp., assembly GCA_964528095.1. Classification (GTDB taxonomy): domain Bacteria; phylum Bacteroidota; class Bacteroidia; order Chitinophagales; family Chitinophagaceae; genus CAZGSG01. The sequence continues at coordinate 6,091 of CAZGSG010000206.1, read as the reverse complement.
TATAGGAAAAATCCTCTTTTTGAGTGATTAGACCCAATACCCGGTCATTTTAATTTTATACTATGAAACGGTGCAGGTCAATTTTATTAGCTGGAGAAACAGTTTTACCAGATTCCATCCAACCTAAAAATAAATCTCAGGAATGAAAAAAATATTAGCCTTATGCCTAAGCCTTTTTTTTATGCAAGTCTGCGCACAAACTCAAACTTCTGATAGCATTACTTACACCACACCATAGGGTGAAAGGAAGAAATCAACACCAGTGCGATAAGTTATTCCATAATTAATAAAACAAAGAATACCTGGTGGCAGATGGCGCTGTACGAAAGCATTGCGGGCAACGGAAAGATTGTTGCCGGTTTTGATAGCGAGTGAAGCTAAAAGAAAATTCAGAACCATTAACCATAAATACCATGAACCGATTATTCATCCTTAAACTATCTATTATTATCATGAGCACACAACTCTCTTCAACTGATAATGTTATTGCCCAGGGGCAAAAAGGTAAAATGTATTTCTCCAGCCAGCCTTTTGCCAGCAACCACGATGCTGGTAAATCAGGTTTTACATCGGCAGATTTTATCTATGGCCGGATAGAAACAGATAATGCCGCATTAAAAGACGCATTTAATATGGCCACTATTAAAACGCAGCCTTATTACCTGGCTGCCACCTACCGCATCACGCGTAGCGACGGTATGCAAAAGTACCTCCAACAACCTCACTATATAAAGATGGAGAACAGCGCTGAAAATAATTCCACTCTTAATTTCGATATCCTTCCCGCGGCAGACAAAGCAAAAACAACTATCTGTGTGTTAGAAGATTTTACCGCGGGACAGCGAGCCGGGTTTTTTACCCCTTTCCTTAACAACAGCGATTACTATTGGAAAAATGGTGAATACAAAGTTGAAGTATCGCTGTACCTGAAATCCTACAATGCATGGGGATCATTGGAAGACATTGAAAAATGGCCCGATATAACGGGCATGTTTACATTTCAATTTGATGAAAAAGATGTGATGACTCAAATGAAGAACAGTGAGGTGGCGGATGCTTCCGTCAGGGAAAACAGCCTTCGTATGGACAAACTACCCGATTACTTTTCACATCCGGCAAAAATCACCGATCCTGATCTTGCGCCAGGCAAAATAATGTCCATATTAAAACGTGATCTTCCTTCCGTCCAGATCATTAAACTGGTGATACCGCCTTTTGATGGCATGTTGAAGGATGTGGCGAAAAATGAATTGGGTGTTATCCTCTACCGTTACGTGCGCCCTTATGTGAGAGTGATCTATAAAGAGGATGGCAAATGTTATCTCGGCTCCGTAAGTCTCAGGGAAGACTATCTCGGTGGCGGCAAGTACGGCCCCCTGAAGTATAACAAATTCTGGGGCACCGAAGGCTTACTCGATTGTTCGCTGGTAAAATAACAAGTATAGAAACCCGGTCTGCAGTTCGTTACATACCGGCATTACAACAATCAAAAGAAACATTCAACTATTCATTCATTTTAAAAAAAAAATATTATGAGAAAGATCATGCTACTGGCTGCGGCCCTGCTACTGGTTATACTAACGAATGCACAAGCCCGTAAGGCGGGCAAGGGGCAAATGGATTTTCTACCCGCTGCTTCGCTGCCCGAAGGAACTTCTTTTAACAAGGGAAATATCGAGATAAAAAAAGGATACACTACCAGTTTCGCTGATAATAAGGGCGTAATTGTGGTGCAAAAGCAGGACGGTAATATCACCGGCGCTTTTAGCTGCAACTGCGCAGGCAGCGGCACCTGTTCTATCATCATCTCAGGCAATATACTGGTATGCACGCCCACAGGCAACTGTGGCTCCTGCTATATGTCGACAACCGTAAACCCCAAGGCCGGGGTTGCAATTACTAAAAGCGGCACTGACTGGAAAAAAGTTATTCTCCCCTCCGCACAATAATCCATCAATCAATTTATTCAATACTCAATCATTCTTCTTATGAAATCGATAGTTATTCTTTTACTTATGGCAACAACTTTATTGAACGCCTGTGGCAGCAAAAATAAGGATGCCCAAACCGATCCACGCACTGTGGCCGAAGCCATATTTGATGCAGCCAAAAGCGGTAAAACCGAAGGGCTTGCCGCATTGGTAGATATGGATGCCGACAACGATAGCAAAATGATCGCAAAGGCGGCAACCGACAAAACCATGCAGGAAGAATTTCAAAAATATTTCTCAAAAGGAAAAGTAGCGGCAGACCCGGTCATCACCGGCGAAACAGCTTCGGTGAATATTCTTTTTGGTCCCGAGGGAACAAAGGAAGAAACATTTGAAATGGTGCGTAAAAACGGGAAATGGTATCTCTCGTCATTTTGACGAGCCTGCTTTACAAAACAACAGCGCATCGAATAGGCAGAGCAGCACTCTGCCTCACCAAAATGCAAGAAGAATGATCTCAAATCCACTTTTACCACTAAAGCACTAGTATGAGAAGAAAACAGGTATTCCTGCTGATCCCAATAATAATGGTATTGACCATGGTTGCCGGCTGTAACAAAAACAAGGACGCCCCGGCTCCAAAGCCACCATGCCGTCTCATTGCGTCGATTGCAGGCGGTGGCACCATCACCAAATTTACCTATAATACAAGCGGCAGGATTGAAACGATTGACGATGGCCAATACTATTCCGTGTTCAGCTATAGTGGAAACACTGTTACGCATACCCGGACATTGAATGGCAATTTTTCGAAGAGAAGCACCATTACCCTGAATAGCAATGATATGGTGACAAACGAACGGGTTGCGTTTTCCTCCAACGGTTTGAACTGGTATAACTATGCGCATGAATACAGTGGCACACAATTGATCAAAACCACCCGGACCAATTCGAGTACACAAACAATTGAAACCACTACCTATACATGGGTGAATGGAAACCTTGTTGAAGAATCGAATGGGCGGCGTTTTGAATATTATCCTGATAAAAAAAATGCGACGGGTGATTTCATGCAGCTGCAGCACCTGATCGAACGCGGCTCGGGTGATATGCTGGTTCGCAATACCCATTTGGTGAAGGTATGGGAAGAGGGTTCTGATCTTTTTAATATCAGTTATGATTTTGATAATGATGGAAAAATCGTAGGCTGCAAACTTACCAGGGGCGGCATTACTTTTAGCTATACTTATGCCTATCAATGCGAATAACCAGGATGAGTGGCTGGAAGAATGCAGGTATCGGAAAACGATCATACAATAGTTTAAAACTTCTGACATGAGGTTGTATTATTTATTCCTGTTTGGTATCCTGGTTGCACTATTCCTGCTTGCCAGAAAATGGTTTGATGAAAAAAAAGAGGATCTTTTTGACATGGAAGTAGTACGCCAGGATGAAGAACATTTGGGCCAATGGGCGGGAAGATCAGCAAAGGCATTTATTCTTTTCCGTTTGAAAAGGGATAACAGTTTTACAGGTAAATATGTGCTGGGCGAACAGACAGACACGGTCAGGATCAGCGGCAAATATGATATTATCGGAGGTAGCAACACGGCCTATTATCCGCGGTTGGTAGCCGTGGGTCAAAATGGTGATACGCTGCTCAATTTTTTCATAGCCTATGTCACGCCCTATGATTCAAAAGTATCAAAGGTGGATAAAATGGTGTTGAACCCAAACAGTATCTATGATACGATAAGTTATGTTTTTTACCGGGTAAAATAATATACGGTATTGATATGAAGCCAGCGAAAAAAATACTCTTCTCATTTATGCTATGCATACTATTTGCCTGCAGCAGTCCTTCGAACAAACGGGCCATTAGCCTGGATGAGTTGGATAAGACGCAGGAAGATGAATTAAAGGACGCGCCGCCCGCACCTGTCAGGGATGCACTAAGTGCAACGGAGTTGATGGCGCTGGCCGCGTGCAGCAGCCTGCCCTGCGTGCAGCAATTCATGAAAGACTATTCCGCCGATTTTATACATGCTACCCGGGGTGAGTTTGCCGCGCTACACCGGTCGATTGTAGTAGATACAACAGGCGATACACTCGTGATGCCGCTTTCTACTATTTATGTTGATGTAAATCCGCAGGCTGATTGGCGAATGGCCCATACACTACACAGAGCCGATCTGGGCAACCGGTTGATGGAAGAGTTTAAACAGATTGGTTATGTATTCCTTGACTCGGGTTATTTTCTCGGATTAAAAAACAAACAGGCGCGGTTTACTTCACCTCAATATCCCGGCAGGACCCTGTATGTTACTTCCACCTATGAACCCTGGCGTCTGAAAGGGCTTTATAAGAAAGTAACCTGGCCCTGTTTTGTGTTTGAAATATATAATGATAGATAGGTGCTGTTATCCGGATCAGGTCGACTACTTTCACAAAATGTGTTATTTCTCATATTGCCAAAACCTGCCTTTTCCCTGCGCTATCCATTCCAGTGACTGTTCTATTCTTTTTTGCCGGGTAGCATCTGTCTTCGCATCTGTTATCCAAACGATATAATTTTTTCGAAACGAGGGAGATTGTTCGTTGAATATTTTGCTGGCTTTAGCATCAGCTGCCAGCATTTTTGTAAAATAATCCGGTGCTTCCGTTACCGCTGTACTGGCTGGTTTTATTTTTGCCGGCTTTGTTGTTTTAGCCCCGGTTTCATTTATAACCATCGCTTCTTTTATATAAGCTACCAGCTCTTTATCAGCTGGCAGATCGGCTAAAGTGGTCAGCTTACCCATATAGCGTTGTATGGCTTTGACCTGCAGACTTTCTTTTAGCCTTTTATCACGCATGTTCGGTGCCTTATGAAACGTAAAAGAGCAATGACCTTTATAGGCTGCCAACATACACATGATCCCTCCTTTATAATCGAAATGAGGTATACCCCATTTTATGGCTTCTTCAACTGTTGGGCAGGTTTTGTGAATGAGCTTACGTACATGCAGCAGGATTGGTTTTGCAAAATCGGCTGAATTGTCAATATATGCTTCAACTGCCGGATCGTATTGTGCCATGTTTATAAAAAATTAGAGATTAAACAAAGACCGATCATATTGAACCAGTCTTTGTTTCTGAATTTAGTTATTCTCAACACATTTTTTGAAATTATCAAGGATCGCCTGCCAGCCACCGCGTTGCATCTCTGCAGGGTTCTGTTTTTCAGCATCAAAAGTGGTGGTGATCCTGGTCTTGCCATCCAGGCTCTCAAAATAGGTGGTTGCCTGTCTGCCATCGCCCATTGTATAACTGATTTTTTGCTGATCAATTATTTCGTCATAGATCCCTTCGAAGTCGAATCCAAAACTACCATCTTTAGCTTCCATTCTCGATTTCATCTTTCCGCCAACCTTCAGATCGTTTGACGCGGCTGGGCAGTGCCAGTCATCAGAAGCAAAATTCCATTTGGTGATATGATCGGGATTTGTCCAATAGTCCCAGGCTTTATTTACAGTGGCAGCAACGGTTGTTGCCACTGTAATTTTTGTAGTATTCATTTTTGATCCGTTTTATTAATTAGCATATTAGGAATTCTCTTACTTATTTAATTTTTCCAGTAACTCATCCAGTCTTTCAAGGGTTGAAGTCATTCCTTCTTTCATGCCCATCTGGATCACAGTTTCTAAATCTGCCAGTGAATTATAAGTAACCACGGTTTGTACAAGCGAATTACCTGCATGGTCAAGAAATCTTACATCCCAATCGGCCCGCGGAAGTTCAGGATTAAACTCACCTTTTTCATTACAAAACGCATCAAGGCCGGTATAATTTTCAATGGGATTGATCTTTACATAATCCATACGTCCCCAATACTCAGGTCCTGCAGGGTCTACCATTGCATATAACCAGTGACCACCTTCTCTAAAATCCATCGATTTGGTTTTCGTGGTGAAGGGTTTGGGTGCAAACCATTGATCAAGTAGTTCGCTTTTGGTATAACAATCCCAAACCAACTGGCGGTTAGCGGCGAACTCTCTTTTGATGGTGAGTGTATTTTTTTCCTTGTCTGCAACGAAGTCGAACTGTAAATTGCTTTTCATTTTCCTTTGCTTTGAAGTGTTAATAATAGATTGTCAAGCTGGTTATAACGGTCTTTCCAG
>CAZGSG010000205.1:8703-10635 GCA_964528095.1 uncultured Terrimonas sp. | reverse complement strand
TTCATACGCCTTCCCTGAACCAGGTAAGTTCATTGCTGGAATACGGAAAAGGAATTATTAAAATGATCACGCTGGCGCCGGAAATATGTAATAAGGAGATCATTGAACTCATTCTTTCATATGATATCGTTATTTCCGCAGGACATAGCAATGCCAGCTATGAGCAGGCGCATACAGGTTTTGCATCAGGTATTACCACTGTCACTCACCTGTATAATGCGATGAGCCCGCTACAGCACAGGGCCCCTGGTCTTGTAGGCGCTGTAATGACGGCGGAAAAAACGATGAGCAGTATCATTCCCGACGGGTATCATGTAGATTATGCAGCAATCCGAATTGCCAAAGAGGTAATGAAAGACCGGTTATTCGCCATCACAGACGCGGTAACCGAAACAATGGAAGGGCCTTACCCGCATTATGCTGCCGGTGATAAATATGAATCAGGGGGTATTTTGAGCGGCTCTGCACTTACAATGAATAAAGCGGTACAAAACCTTGTGGCTCATGCCGGGATTGAACTGGGCGAGGCGTTGCGAATGTGCTCGCTTTATCCAGCCAGGGTAATCAGGGTGGATGATCAGTTGGGAAAAATTAAAAAAGGATACAGGGCCCTGCTGAGCGTATTCGATAAAAACCTCGATACAGTTGCTGTTATTCGGGACGGCTTGTTTCCCGTATAAAATTGCTTAAACCAATCTTAGGGTTTTCCTGCTATAATCGCGGCTTCCTCCTGCTTCCAATGTTTGTCCATCACAAAAGTGCCAAAGGGCAGAAAAGATGCAAGCCCGGCTTTTACCAGCCAGCCAAAATTTTTCTTGTAATAATTCATCGTCATCAGGGCGAGTATGCCGAAAGCCACGAACAATACCCCGTGAAGATATCCCACGATCTTAACAGCAAGGGGGCTGTCGGCGAAATACTTAAGCGGCATGGCAATAAATAAAAGAATAAGAAAGGAAATACCTTCTGCAATGGCGATTTTTCTAAAAAGACTAAATGTTTTAATACTGCGAATGCGCAAAGTTAACTGTCTACAGCGCCGGATTTGTAAAACGAGGGTCTAAAATACCGCCTAATACGGATATAGGCGATCCCCGGTATACTATACATTTATATGACAATATACAATTATGAACCCTGGGAAAAGACTGATCCTGCTGACCCTCATTTTAAACAGTTTTGCATTCGTGAATGCACAGGACCCAATAAAACCTGATTGCCCTACATTGACTGTTGCCGCTCCGGATAAAATAACGGAAGGGAATCCTGCTGTATTCAGTGTGGAAATAAAGAACTTAAAAGGTCAGGCAACGTATAACTGGTCCATCAGCAATGGTACTATCGAAGCCGGGCAGGGCACTGCCACCATTACGGTAGACAGTAAGGGTCTTGGAGGCGGAAACATTACGGCAACAGTAGAACTGGGCGGACTTGCCGCCGGTTGTGCGAGTACATCCTCATCGACAATATATGTGGAGGCAGTTAAAAAGCCGGCAGAGCTATATAGTAAAAATGAATATAGTACTGCGGCCGCGTTTACTACAGTGCTTGATAGGTTTACAAAAAGTATTGATAGGTTATCCCCTGATCCGCTGGCAGGAAGAGTGATCGTTTTATACCCCGGTAAAGAAACAAAAGCGGCATCGAACATGAAAGAAATGGAACGCCTGGTGTATGCTGCATTTACGAAAGCCGGGATTGATCAGGAAAAATATTATATCATGAACGGAGGCCTGCGAGCAAAGAGTTATTATGAATTATTCATTGTTCCCACCGGAGCCAATCAGCCTGTACCAGACCCTCCTCTGTGATAATTATTTAGATAAAAGAGTATAAGAATCGTTTGTTAGCCGCTATAGTTTCTAACGTTCTATAGTAGCCGGCGAAAAAAGGAGGTCAGTATTATGATCTCCTTTGTTTTTTATCTTAATA
>CAZGSG010000205.1:0-8693 GCA_964528095.1 uncultured Terrimonas sp. | reverse complement strand
CAACCACCTGTTCTACAATTGTTTCCGGTATCTGCCTCCATTCATACTGTTGATTTCGTAACTGCGGTTCAAAACATGCTTCGCGAATAGCATCCTGTATGGTCTTATAGGTAAACCGGTGTGGAGCTCCGGCAGCACTTACTACATTTTCTTCGATCATGATGCTGCCAAAATCATTGGCGCCGCTATGCAGGCAGATCTGGGCTGTTTGTTTACCAACAGTTAGCCAGGATGCCTGTATGTTTTTTACATTCGGCAACATGATCCGGCTTAATGCGATCATGCGGATATATTCGTCGGGAGTGGTAAGATTATGCACACCCCTGATTCTTGTGAGCAAGGTATCTACATCCTGGAAGGTCCAGGGAATAAAAGCAAGAAAACCCTTTGCGTCTTCCGGCTTCCGGCTTTGTACTTCTCTTATTCTAACCAGGTGTTCAAAACGTTCTTCAATGGTTTCCACATGTCCAAACATCATCGTCGCCGAAGTGGTGATATGCAGCTTATGTGCTTCATGCATGATGTCAAGCCATTCCTGTGCGCCACATTTTCCTTTTGAGATCAAACGGCGAACACGATCTATCAGGATCTCCGCACCTGCCCCGGGTAATGAATCCATGCCGGCATTCTTAAGGGCTGTCAATACTTCCCGGTGCGTACTTTTTTCCAGCTTGGTGATATGTGCTACTTCGGGTGGTCCCAGCGCATGGAGCTTGATGGTTGGGAACTCGTTTTTTATCTGCCGAAACGTATCCACATAAAACTGCAAACCCAGTTCGGGGTGATGCCCGCCTTGTAATAATAACTGGTCGCCGCCATATTTTAGTGTTTCTTCAATCTTTTTACGGTACACCGGCATTTCGGTGATATATGCTTCGGCATGACCGGGGATACGAAAGAAATTGCAAAACTTACAATTGGCAAGGCAGACATTGGTGGTGTTTACATTACGGTCTATCTGCCAGGTAACTTTTCCATGAGGCACCTGCGTTTTGCGCAGTTCGTCGGCAATAAACATCAGTTCGGCCAGCGGAGCATGCTGATAGAGGTAAACGCCCTCTTCTACAGACAGGAAACCAAAGTCTGAAGCTTTGGCATATAATTCTTTTAATTGAGTATTCATGGTGCTACGCGAAGGTACAATGCAATAACAATAAAATCGCCGGTAGGTTTTGAATGCCGGGCAGGAAACAGTAGATTTATACAGATACTGCATTGCTCCTGCATCATTTAAGAAAAAAAAATTGTCTTTAAATATATCTTAACCTTCGCCTACCAATTACTTTTCATGAAAAAAGTTCTTGCAATTCTCGGCTGTATCATTCTCGCTTTTTCTAATGCGAAAGCGCAGGAAGAATTTATTGAGCCGCCATCTAAATTCTTATGCCGTATTCCATTTACCCAACTTACGGGCGGGGTAATCATTTTAAATGCAAAACTCGACAACTTCCCTGATACACTCAACTTCATATTGGATACGGGCAGCAGTGGCATTTCCCTTGATTCCTCTACGGCATCATTCCTGAAACTAATGCCGGAGGCGAGTGACAGGACAATCCGGGGAATAGCCGGTATAAAAAAAGTAGGATTTTTATATAACCGCAAACTGCATCTTTCCTCACTCGCCATAGACAGTCTTAACTTTCATGTAAATGATTACAGTATCCTTACCGCCGTATATGGTGAGCGTATAGATGGCATTATCGGCTTTTCTTTTTTAAGCCGGTATATTGTAAAGATCAATTATGATAGTCTTCGCATCGATATTTGCAGTAAGGGCACCATCCGTTATCCAAAGGGCGGCTACCTGATCAAACCTATTCTCAGTACGCTGCCTGTACAGGGCGCGAGAATAAAAGATGGCACCACGCATAACGTAAGATTCCTGCATGATATTGGTGCCGGTGTTTGCCTGATGCTTTCAAAAGATTTTGTGGAAGACAGTTCATTCCTTGGTAAGAAAAGAAAATTATGGACAAAAGAAGGAGAAGGTGTCGGAGGCAAGATCGATATGCATATGACTGTGGTAAAAGAATTGAAATTCGGGCCCTACCGTTTTCGAAATGTTCCGGCTTATGTTTTTGATGATGTATACAATGTCACCTCTTACCCCTATCTCGCGGGGCTTATTGGTAATGATATCTTCCGACGGTTCAATGTGATCCTCAATTATGAGAAAAGGGATATTTACCTGGTACCCAATAGTCACTTTCGTGAAAACTTTGACTATTCCTATTCAGGGATTGAGCTGTATTTTATCGAAGACCATATCGAGATCGGGGATGTAGCGGAAGGGTCGCCGGCCCAGAAGGCAGGTGTAAAGGAAGGAGATATCCTGGTTGCAGTTAATGGCAATTTTTCTCAAAACCTCAATACCTATAAAATAGCGCTGCAGGCAGCCAATGAAAAGGTAAAACTTATTATACGCCGTGGGGGTGAACTCATACAGATCGAGCTGAAGATCAAGAGCATTCTTTAAAATTAACTATCCAGACCACCATCGGTAAAACAGCTTCGGGTGTTCCGCTTTTAAAACCGCAGGTCGTAGCCCATTAACTAATGATCCTTAACCTGCTGCAAGCCCGTATTCATTCGCCTCCCCCATATTTTGCTTACTTTTGCAACCTTTATCTTTCATCGTCTGTTTATACTACTATGATTCATTTTGAAAAATTTACCCTGACCAATGGATTAAGGGTAATTGTACACCAGGATACTACTACCCCGATGGCTGTTATGAATATCATGTATGATGTGGGTGCAAGGGACGAAGATCCCGAGCGTACAGGGTTTGCGCATTTATTCGAACACCTGATGTTTGGCGGATCTGTAAATATACCCGAGTATGACGAACCGCTGCAAATGGCCGGCGGTGAAAACAATGCATACACCACCAATGATCTTACCAACTATTATATACAGTTACCTGCGGAAAACCTTGAAACAGCTTTCTGGCTGGAAAGTGATCGTATGTTATCACTGGCCTTTGATGAAAAAAGCCTGGATACGCAGCGTAAAGTGGTAAGCGAAGAATTTAAAGAACATTATCTCACCAAACCGTATGGCGATGCATGGGATAAGATGAGAGAGCTTGCATACAAAAGCCATCCTTATCGCTGGCAAACCATTGGTAAAGAATTATCGCATATTGAAAATGCGCAATTGAAAGATGTAAAGAATTTCTTCTTCAAATATTATCGCCCCATAAATGCGGTAATGGTAGTGGCGGGAAATATTACTACCGAACGGGTAAAAGAACTGTCGGAAAAATGGTTTGGCGATATTCCTGCTGGTGAAAAATATGAACGTAAGCTGCCAGTAGAAGCTCCGCAAAAAGAAGAAAGAAAGCTGACTGTAAAAGCAGATGTACCGCTTGACGCGTTATACAAGACCTGGCATATGGCATCAAGACTTGATGAAAAATACTATATCACCGATCTGCTGGGCGATATCCTGGGTGGTGGCGGTTCATCAAGGTTATACCAATCGCTGGTAAAGGAAAAACAATTGTTCAGCAACATAGAATGTTATCATTTCGGAAGTACGGATGCGGGTCTGCTGGCAATAGAAGGCAAACTTGTTAAAGGCGTGAATATAGAAGACGCAGAGAAAGCACTCGACCTGGAACTGGAAAAAATAAAGAATGAAACAGTGACAGAAGCTGAATTGCAAAAAGTGAAAAATAAAACAGAAAGCATAATGGCTTTCGAAGACATGGGATTGATGAACAGGGCCAACAGCCTTGCCTATTACGAACTGCTGGGTGACGCAGCATGGATGAACACCGAGCTGCAAAAATATGAAGTGGTAAAAACCACCGATATACAAGCCGAGAGCCAAAATATCTTTCGCAAAGAGAACAGCAATACACTTTATTATCTTTCGAATAATTAAAATGGAATCAATAAAAGAAAGGATAGCAATGCCAGAAAGAACCCAGGCCCCCCCTATTGTGGATGCAGTCAATTTTGACCTGAAGCTGAAACCTTACCAGCATTTTAAATTGAAGAATGGTGTAGATGTATATACTATAGATGCAGGACCCGAAGAAGTAATGGCGATAGAATGGGTGTTTTTTGCAGGCAACTGGTATGAAGAACAAAACCTTGTTGCGGCAACTACTAATTTCATGTTGAAGAATGGAACTTCTACCAGGTCGGCTTTCGAGATCAATGAACACTTTGATTATTACGGATCCTATCTCAATCGCTCTTCTTCCAATGAAACGGCTACCGTTTCACTACACAGTCTTACAAAACATGTACACCAGGTACTACCTGCAGTGCGTGAATTGCTGACGGATTCGGTGATGCCTGCTACAGAGCTGGCCATCTATCAGCAAAACATGAAACAACGCCTGAAAGTCAATTTAAAGAAAAGCGATTTTGTTGCTAGCAGGCTGATCGATGTATACCTGTATGGCAAAGAACACCCTTATGGAAAATACAGTGATGCTACAGACTTTGATGCATTGCAACAGCAGCAACTACTTGATTTTTATAAAAAATATTATCAGCAGGGCCGGTTTATCATATTCGCCGCAGGGCGACTGCCGCAAAACTTTGAGCAACTGCTGAATGAGCAATTCGGTGACCTTGGCAATGGAACTGTAGCCACAAAAAGCTTTGTCGTCAACCCTGCCAGCGAAAAAAAATACCGGATCATAAATGATGAGAATGGCGTACAGGGTTCTATCCGGATAGCTACTCCGTTTCCGAACAGGCAACACCCTGATTTTTTAAAGACACTTGTTCTTAACAGTGTATTTGGAGGCTTCTTCGGGTCGAGGCTGATGGCGAATATCCGGGAAGATAAAGGCTATACCTATGGTATACATAGCTACCTGCAGAATCATATCCATGGTTCCGCCTGGATGATCAGTACGGAAGCGGGTAAAAAAGTATCCGAAGCAACGATTGAAGAAGTATATAAGGAAATGAAATTATTGCGTGATGAACCTGTAGATGAGGAAGAACTGTTGCTGGTGCGCAATTATATGATGGGAAGTATATTGGGCGATCTTGATGGACCCTTCCAGATCATTTCCCGCTGGAAAAACATTATCCTTAACGGGGTAGATGAGAACTATTTCTATAATTCCATTAAGACGATAAAAGAAGTAACCGCGGAAGAATTGCAGGGCCTGGCACAAAAGTACCTGAGAGAAGAAAACTTTTATGAACTCATAGTGAGCTAAGAGTTAAAAGAGAGAAGAAGGTGAAAGAGAGGATGTAATATTTTACACCTCTTTTTCTTTTATAGAATTGTTGTAAGCCGTAATAACCGGGCCGGTAATTTCATAAAGAGAATATCGATAGAGTTCAATAGTCACTCCCACCTCATTTACTCCTTTATCTCTTAGTTAATCGCATCAATGATCTTTAGCTTTTTTTTCAGCCTGAATCCAGGCATGATCCTTTTAGCAAGTGTTAACCGGTAGTTGCCCGTTCTTACAAAATATTTATCACGTGATGAAACCCCGTTCACTGTTATGCTGTTTGTAAACCAGGATACATTTACGCTCCAGCTATCGCTATTATAACCTGCTACTGCACGAAAAATAAGGTTGGGGCTGATACCGAATTTATCTTTGGAAATGTTACCTGTATATTCTTTTACAAAACTCAGATCAGCATTAGCGCTCAGTGAGCCGGTAAGAAAGTAATTTTTTTTATAGACGGCCGTGTAAGCATAACCCAAACCGGGGCCAATCTCTAAAAACCGCACCTTATCAATTCCTTTTTGGGTATAAAGATCATTAAGAGCTACAGGTATCAAAGCGCTATCGCCCCGGATAATACCATGATAAACTTCGGCACCCAGCAGGAATGTGCCGGCGGATTTTTTTTGCCATTCATTTTGTAAAAACGCGGCCCGGTAAGAAAATTTTTCCGCATTCAGCAGGCGGTAAGCCGCAAGTCCAATCAGGTTTACCCGTACGTCCGGGCGAATATAATACGATCCGGGCTGCGAGGCCGCATATCCGCGCGGCGCCAGGTAGTAACCTTTATAAAACTGGCCCAGTATATCACCTATCCATTTACGTGTATATACATGCGACTGTAGATCAAGCGACCGTGTTTTGCCTCTTTTATCATTATTAAAAACACCAAGACCTAAATTAAGCGTAATGGCTTTATAGGTTGCGCCTATTCCTATATTGCGGGATGTGTTTGGGCGATAAATAAATTTTGGAGAAGTCTTTGGCGCCTCCAATTGAAGACTGGTATATTTCTGGGAAAAAAATACTCTCGCTGTGATCAGGCGTGGATAGGTTTGATAGAAGCTACTATCAAACGCTGCTTTTTCCTGTGAATTGACCCTGGTCGAAAAAAACAGCAGAAAGACGGGTATCATTAACCTCAGCGAAAAACGGAGCAAACCGTGTGTAAAGAAATAATGCATAGTTAGTCTAACAAATAATTGTGCCGCAAAGGGATGAAGATAGCTTATTACGTGCGGGTCTAGGGCAATCTCTTCAATACAGGCTCCACCCTGCTTTTAAACTTACTACCAGGCATAAATCTTTTTGCAATCGTAATGCTGAAACTACCGGTTTTGATCCTGTATTGTTGGTCTGAAGAAGGACCCTTCATATTTGTAGAATTATGTACCCAACCAATGGTGGCTGCCCACTCATGGCTATTGTATCCGGCAACAGCGCGAAATGTAGCATTGGGGGTAACGGTTGTTCTTCCGTCGGACCCCAATGGAGAAAATTCGTTGACAACGCTGATATCGGCATTGATGGTAAGACTTCCCGTTGCAAAAAAATGTTCCTGCCAGACACCGGTATACGCATAACCGGCACCAGGGCCGAACTCAAACACCCTTACCCGCTCAATGCCCCGTTGCGGATAATAACTGTTTAAGTACGTCGGTACAAGTGCGCTATCACCCCGCATTGTGCCATAATAGATCTCTCCACCGACCAAAAAAGAACCGGCTGACTTTTTCTGCCACTCATTTTGTAAAAAGCCGGCCCGGTAAGAAAACTGTTCACCATTTAGTAGTCTATAAATCGAACCGCCGAAAAAACCAACTCTTAAATCGGGTCGCACATAATATTTTTTACCATTTGTGCCGGCAAAATTTGATTGTTTTAAATAATAGCCTTTATATAGCTGGGCATAAATATCCGTTACCCAGTCCCTGGTATAAAGATGTGTTTGAAAATCAAAAGAACGGGTTTTACCTGTTTCTTCCTTATTCGGATTCAGGAAACCAAACCCGCCACCAAGACTGAGCAAAAGAGCTTTATAACTGGCATTGATGCCCATAGAGACCAGGCTGTTTGGACGATAACGCAGCGAGCTCGTTTCATCAGCCTGCATACTGAAAGAGGTGTACCTTTTTGCAAGATAAATACGGGTGGTCAGGTAATCTTCAAATGTTTCAATATAATCAGTATCATAATCTGCCTTTTTATTTTGTGCAAACAGGCTATTGGAAGCCAGCAAAAACAAGCAAACAGGCAGGAATAGCTTATGAGCAAACGGGTAATGACCTTTAACCATACTATAAAGTAACTAAAAATTATGCGGAGCGGAAACTGTAAAAGGGTTTGTCCTATCCGGGATACCGTCAAAATATTCAAGCAGAACGTAGTTATAACGTTATTCCCGCGATATAATTTCCCGGCAACGAAAAAACTTATATACCATTATAATCCATGCTGAAGATTTAATAAGTTGTATACACCAGCATTGGTTAATTTTACGGAAAGAATTGCGCCCATGAACTTTGACAGGAAAGATCTCCGCGACGAGCAACTCATACAATTTTATAAAGACCTGTTGTGGCCACGCATGATTGAAGAAAAAATGCTGGTGCTATTGAGACAGGGAAAAATCTCCAAATGGTTTAGCGGGATCGGGCAGGAAGCGATAGCCGTGGGGGCTACCCTGGCACTAAGCCAGAACGAATGGATCATGCCGCTGCACCGCAACCTGGGTGTATTTACGACCCGTAATATGCCGCTGCATAAATTATTCATGCAATGGCAGGGCGCGCAGGAGGGATATAGCAAGGGACGGGAAAGAAGTTTTCATTTTGGAAATAAAGACCATCATATCTGCGGGATGATCTCTCATCTTGGGCCACAACTTGCCATAGCGGATGGAGTTGCCCTGGCGCATAAATTAAAAAAAGAAGATAAGGTCGCGCTTGCATTTACAGGTGAAGGCGGTACAAGCGAAGGCGATTTTCATGAAGCATTGAATGTAGCAGCGGTCTGGGATCTGCCTGTTATTTTTTTAATAGAAAATAATGGATATGGACTAAGCACGCCAACCACAGAGCAATATCGTTGTATAAGCCTCGTAGACAAAGCCAGGGGGTACGGTATGGAAGGAGTGCAGGTAGATGGAAATAATATACTAGCGGTTTATGATACCATAAAAGGTGTTAGGGATTATTGCATAAGAAATCAGAAGCCCTATCTTATAGAAGCAATAACATTCAGGATGCGTGGGCATGAGGAAGCAAGCGGAACAAAATATGTTCCTCCCAAACTATTCGAATTGTGGGAGCAAAAAGATCCGGTTAAAAACTACGAAGCATACCTGGTACAACAACAGGTATTGTCTGTAGAAGCGATTGAAAATATAAAAACCACATTCAAACAACGGATAGAAGATGAATTAAAAAAAGGGTTTGCGGCGAAACCGGTACCAATTGATACAGAAGACCAG
>CAZGSG010000204.1:0-10695 GCA_964528095.1 uncultured Terrimonas sp. | reverse complement strand
AATTTAAGCAAACCCTTGTAAGACTATCAGTGTTGCTGATGCCATATGCCGTTTTTTCCCAAAACACCTATTTGCCGCAGGGGGACAAACAAAATATATTACTGGAAAGGCTGGAAATAAAAGCACAGACCGACTCGATCCTCAATTTTTCCAAAACCCGGCCATACAACAGGAACCGGTTTGTCATAAACGGCCTAAAAAATTACGAACAAAACCATCCACAAAGCCTGTCGCGGGTAGATGCCTATAACCTGCACAGCGCATACCTCAACAACCTGGAGTTTTTACCGGAAGGGGAGCGGGCTGCGTATAAAAGCAAGAAACCGGTGCTGAAAAGTTTTTATACTACGCCCGCCAGCTTGTATGAAGTGCATGTAAAGGATTTTGACCTGGCGATTAACCCGGTATTGCAATATGTGCTGTCAAAAGAAAATGGCAACGATCAGTCTCTCTTTCTAAATACAAGAGGTATAACGCTGCGGGGAAAAATAGCCGATAAAATAGGATTTGCGGCTTATGTGACCGATAACCAGGAACGTGACCCGGAATATGTGCAACAATGGATCAGGGACCGCACAGCTGTGCCGGGAGCAGGACTTTATAAGGACTTTAAAGCGGCGGGTGGTGTGGATTATTTCGATGCCCGGGGTTATATCACGTTTAATGTGGCTAAATACATCGATGTTGTTTTCGGGTATGATAAAAACTTTATCGGCAATGGTGTGCGCAGTTTATTTCTTAGCGATTTTGGTAACAGCAATCTATTCCTGAAACTAAATACGCGGATCTGGAAATTCAACTACCAGAACCTGTTCATGGAATTGCATGCCGCGGATAACGGAAGGGCCGATCACCTGAAATCGAAAAAGTATGCGGCCATGCATCACCTGGATGTGTCGGTAACAAAATGGTTGAACATCGGTTTATTCGAAGGCATCACGTTTGGAAGAAAGGATAAATTTGATTTTGGCTACCTGAATCCTGTTATTTTCTACCGGTCTATCGAATTGCAAAACGGCAGTTATGATAACTCCGTTGCGGGCCTGGATTTCAAAGCCAATGTGGCAAAAAAAATACAGGTATATGGACAGCTGCTGCTGGATGAATTCAAACTTTCCGAGATCAGGGCAGGAGATGGCTGGTGGGGGAATAAGTATGGAATACAACTGGGAGCAAAATATATTGACGCTTTCAACATAAAGAACCTTGACCTGCAGATAGAACATAACCGGGTACGTCCGTTTACTTATTCGCATTATGATTCAGTGGCCGAGTATTCGCATTATAACCAGCCGCTCGCGCATCCGCTGATGGCCAATTTCCAGGAGTTCATCGGTATCGCCCGGTATCAGCCGGCGCCTAAGTGGCTGGTACAGGCAAAGCTGATCTATTACCAGCAGGGGCGTGATTCAAATAGTGTTAGTTATGGCAGTAATATTTTTCTGCCTTATACTACTCCTTATCGCGTAGGAGACTATGGCTATAGCATTGGCTCAGGTTGGAAGACCAATGTCCTGTATGGATCCTTACTGGTGTCGTACGAATTAAGAGAAAATCTTTTCCTTGAAGCTTTTGGCATGTATAGAAAGCAGGATACAAAAACACCACCCATACTTTCACAAAACACATCGACTATCTCATTTGGGGTGAGATGGAATATGCATAGGAGAGAGTTTGATTTTTAGTTTTTAACACGGAAGCACGGAGAATATACGGTCAATCTTTCTCCCTGATCGGGACTATTGTTCTGGTTATTTTGAAACCTGTAATGCCAGATAAGGAGGCACGGAATTAGAAGACTCTTCCAATTCCGTGCCTCCTTATTTGGGTAAACTCGTAACTGAATGATCAGAAAAATAGAACACTTCAACAAACTGACTAATTATATATTCTCCGTGCTTCCCGTGTTAAAAACGAATAAAAACGGGCTACCCATAAAATCGACACTTATCCTTCGATATGAACAGAAAAGACGATCATCCTCGATTGTATCTTATCAAATACACTGGAGTATTTCAGGTTGGCATCACGGCTATGAATATTACCAAGACCGTTGCTGATCTTTAATTCAGGAGATAGAATAAAACTTGGGAAGAAAAAATTGAAGCCAAGACCTAACTCGACACCGTAGTCATATTTTTTAATTTTTACAAGGTCCTCTGCTTTTTTTGCACGGGCATTACTCGCAAGGTCTATATCTGCTTTTACCCCTGTCATCATATACACCCGAAAATTACCGATCCTGTCCGACTGTAGTTTTACCTGTACCGGGAAAGTAACGATCACTGATTCCACAGGTTTTGTCAATTCTGTCTGCTGTGATTCAGGATGTTTGAGTTTGTAATAAATACTCCGTTCGGTAAACATGAGTTGCGGATTAAAACGAAGCTGGAAACGATCGGATAAGCGGGCTGTTGCCAGCAAACCCAATGCAAAACCGCCTGAGTTATTAGGCTCGGCTACATACACACTATCATCCTGTAAAAAGCGGGAATGTAATTCTGTTTGAAACCTCGACATATTACCGCCGATGGTGATACCAAAATAATAAGGTTTGGAATCATGATCATAAAGATTCAGATCTCTTTGTGCTTGTGCGTTGGACGCAAGAAGAATAAATCCAATAAGGAAGGGGACTATAGTTTTCAGTGTAAGGGCTTTCTTCCGCTGTATATGCAACATATTCCTAAGCTTAACGATTTATACCCGGTATCGGAATAACCAAGTTTATTTAAAATATCTACCAGATCACCACGGTCAGGAAAAGCATTGGCCGACTCCCTCAAATAATCATACGCCTCTTTATTTTGCCCAAACATCCTGGCTGTTCCCGGGGCCACTATCTGCATATGCAGATTATATAAATTACGTATCGCTTTATTCTTCGGGGTAGAAAACTCCAGAATGATCAATTGGGCTCCTGGTTTCAGTACTCTTAATATTTCCGAGAGCCCTTTTTCCAGGTGTTCAAAATTCCGGATACCAAACGCTACCATCCCGGCATCAAACGTATTTTCTGCAAAGTTTATTGTTTCGGAATCTCCGCCCTGTAAGTGGATTTTATTCACAAGGCCTTCTTTTTCAATCTTTTTTCGACCAATTTCCAGCATTTGTTCAGAAATATCAATACCGGTGATCTTGACCGGGTTCAAGATTTTGGCCGCCAGTATGGCCATATCTGCGGTGCCGGTGGCTATATCCAGTATTGTTTGAGGCTGGTCTTTTGCCAGTTTCCTGATCGCTTTTTTCCGCCAGCCAATATCAGTCCGGGCAGAAAGAAACCTGTTCATAAAATCGTACCGTCCCGCAATGCGATCAAACATTTCCGCAACCTGTTCTTTTTTGGTTTTTTCTGAATCTTTAAAAGGCCTTATATCGTCGTGGGGAAGTTGTGACATGAGGTGCAAATTTACGCTGAAATATCAAGTTTCGGGTTCATTAGTTCCCGGGAGGGTTCTTGGTTCGGGGTTCGAAGTTTATAGTAAAACAGTTGGATTATTGTAAATAATCCTATCAGTTGTTGAACACGCTGATTTATGAACGAAGAACCCTGCACCCCGAACTAAGAACTCTAAACTCCGAAGAACGTATCTTGCACGCTCATGGAAATAAAAGACGCAAACTACCTCATCAGCAATGCCGATTACGCGCAATGTCCTGCTCCCGACAGGGCTGAGTACGCATTTATAGGTCGTAGTAATGTGGGGAAATCCTCGCTGATCAATATGCTCACCAATAAAAAAGCACTGGCGAAGACCTCTTCTGCTCCGGGTAAGACACAGTTGATCAATCATTTTGAAATAGTCTCCAGCGATAAAAAGAAATGGTATCTCGTGGATCTGCCGGGTTATGGTTATGCTAAAGTGTCCCAGACCAGCCGTCGCCGATGGGAGCAGATGATCGAGAATTATATCCGCAAAAGAGAGAATCTTGTGTCTTTATTTGTGCTGGTGGATTGCCGGCATGAGCCACAGAAAATAGATCTTGAGTTTATCAATGACCTGGGGAAATGGGAAATACCTTTTGCTATTGTTTTTACCAAAAGCGATAAGAATAAACCTGGCGCCACTGTCAGGCATGTAAAGGCCTTTATCACTGCTCTCAAAGAATTTTGGGAAGAGCCGCCGCCATTTTTTGTCACCTCCGCGTTAAACAGGGAAGGAAGGGATCTTTTATTGGGTTATATCAGCGATATGAACGCGAATTTTAAACAATGAATCAACATCCCCCGGTTTTTTAGATTTTTTGCACCCAATCCCCTAATTTGCAGCCTGATAAGTCAATGAGTATGAGAAGAATTTTAACCGAAAAGAACATTGTTGTTGTGCTCTTTTTCATGGTGATCGTGGTTTTTTTCTTTGCCCAACAGGAGACCCGTCATATGGAAGAAATGTACCTGAAAAACGCCCCTTCAGTAGCTTCCTATCTTGATATTCATGCTTCAACTATCCAGGAGCCTCTTTCAGTGATCCAGATGGCGGTGGAACTGCGCTAAAATACCTTTCTCACGGTATTTCTTTTTTTCAGCAGATCCCTAGTTTCGGGAAAAAACATGCCCCGTTTCTTTACAGCCCTTTTACTGCTTTTTTGTCTTAATTGTTTTGCCCAGCAGCCCAGCTCAACCATACAGCTACCGGATACAACCTCTTTACGCGAATCGCTTGACAGCACCCTCCGTACACTTGATAGTCTTAAGGATAAAGCTGTTAAACGCTCCGCTGAGTTCAACAACACTCATTTTTATACCTTGAAACAGGATAGTGTGGCGAAACAAAAAAGGGATGCTTTTATCCGGATAGGCCTTGGAATTTTTTTCCTGTTGGTCTTAATAATTGGTTTGAGAAGAAGAGCAAAGAAAAAATAGGGTGACAACCCCTCTTACCCCCCGGGGGGAATAATCATCAGCCTGGCAGCTGTGCTCTTTAGTAAATAGCCCTGTACGGCTTAATTCACTATTTTATTGGCGCAACTGCTACTCGCGAAGGCCTCCGGTTTTGCTTTAAAGGCAAAGCCCATGCCCAGGATATAGCCCATTGCTTCCTTGAGGGCATCATTGCTTTTGAAATGCGGGTTGGTGTTAATGTCCGCATGCACTTCCATATCCACGTCGTAGACGGTGAACAGGTTGCATAGTTCATAAGCGATCTCGATGCTTTTGGCCACCTCCATCAACATCCGTTCTTTGATGGTGTACTGCTGGCGGGTCTTTTCATTGTGAATGAACATAAAACCGCCGTGGCCTTCTCTCAGGAATACGATGACAGTGGCAAATTCCGTTTCTTTCCCTTTTACCTGCGAGTCTGTACCAATGCAAACCTTCAGCCTGTAACCGGCTGCTCTTTCACGTTTGATAGCATTTTCAACTGCATTTTTAATGGGAAGTTCGATCGGGTCGCCGTTAAATTTTCTCCAGCGCATAAAAAAAAGGTTTTCCTAAGTTATAGAAAAACCTCTGTTTGGCAAAAGGAAACGGATTATCGTTGTGCTAACAACGTTGAAATAGTTTACTGGATAAGTAATTTATCATTCCACTGCTGCTCGGTATCTGCAAAGCGGATCATGTACATTCCCCGCTGCATACCGGCAGTACTTATGTTATTAATACCATTTGTGAGCTGGCCACGTGTCACTACTTTACCATTAAAATCGAAGATCGTAAAGCTGAAACTACCCGGGCTACTTACATAGATGTTACCTGAGCTGATAAGGTTGCCTGTAAGCTGAGGCCTTGGATTTTTTGAATTGTTTGGACGGATGCTGATCACATTGGAATAGTATCCTTTGCCATTGTCAAATGTTACATTGACCCTGTACTGGATAGGTCCGGTAGTAGTGGCGGGACGATAGATATATGAACGGGCATCCGTTGAGGGTTGAGTCAGCGGACGGAAACTTCTACTATCTGTTGAAACTTCCAGCACCTGGCTGATAACGGTTTCATCAGCTTCTATCTGCCAGCTCAATTGGTGCACATCACCACTCTGGCCACCATGCAATTCAAGCCTGCGAAGTGGTAAAGGATTACTGGGTGTCGTGATCCTGCCCTGTAATGAATACGAACCCAGGCTTGCATAAGCCGGCGCATATAGATTGCCCTTGCCTTCTACTTTTATATAATAAGTGCCTGCATTCAGACTGGTATCAATCAGGGAATTGAGCAGGGTTCCGGGATTGTAAACATTTAATACCGTTTCGGTAGAATTGTATAAAGTGACCTGCATGTCAAGATCAGAGCCCGCATTGCCTGTACCAACATTGTAAGGGATAGCATCAAGCGCAAACTGCCCGGTCTGCGGTAAGGTGAACTTGAAAAAATCCTGGTCTGTGTTGCGCTCTACTACGCCTGTCAGCACAAACTGGTTGCTGGCAAATACAGCTTGTGTGGCCGTAGGAAAAGAATTGGAATGATCATCTGCCCTGTAACCAAAACCATTCAGGTCGGAAGTGATCACTTCAAGATCATTTTGAAACATGCTGCAGCTATAAGGGGTTGGACCATTATTCCACAGGGTAAAATTTTTATAATAACCTACACCCATGATAGGGGCCCAGCCAATTTCTCCTGAACCCTGACCAGCAGAATATTCTGCCAGCCTGTTACAGTCCTGGTCGAAAGTTGACTGGTGGTATAAGCCAAGTGTGTGACCTGCTTCATGAGCAACTGATTCGGCAATGATCTTTACATTATAACTCTGCAATGCAGTGAATACAAAACAAGGCGTATCGTCGCCAATTCTGAAAGTATTCATGAAGGAAACACCGCCGGCGCCTGAGCCATACCAACTTGATGTAACGGTGAGGATGACCCTTGTTCTTTTGTTGAGGGGCGCGGCTAAGAATTTTGTTGAATCGGTAGTGACATTGATATTAAAAGGACGGTAATCTTCTGCTACACGGTTGAATATTTCGATGATCTGATCATTGGTCATTCCAGATGGAGCGCAGGAAATCGGCCCGCTTGAGTTCCAACTGGTGCCCACTACCTTATGACCATCAAAATCCAGGAAGATCACGGCACTTGCCGCTGGATAGCTGCTTAATACCGGCACTTGTGCATAGGTTAAGCCGGAAAGGCTCAACGATAACATGAGTACAACAAGGGGGCGGAGTAAGCTTTTCATAACAGCGGGGTTTAGATTTTTCAGGAGGTATGGGATATGTAACGAAACATCAACAGATCAGCTATTCATTGACCAACTCGTAAAGATTTTTCTTGATAAAATAATATTCTTCACCTTTTTTCTGCAACTCGTATGCGTCACCATGTTGAAAACTGATGATACGGCCTGTATAGTTGGTCGTACCATCAGCGAGTGTGGTGGAGGATAGCGTCAACGTTGCACCGTTGAAGTTGCTGGAACGAACGACTATACTCTGCAATTTGTTTTCATATTTGCTGGCTACGGAAATCAGTTTGCCTGCAAACCCGGGTAATGCTTTATCAGCAAATCCAAGATTGATCTCTTTTCCTGTTTCTTCAGAAAAAAGTGTATTTATATTCTTAGTATCAAGAAGAATTTTGTCTGGAAGAGTTGAAAAAAGTTTGGGCTTATTGTAGTCAGTCTCTCTCGGAGTGATGCCTTGTTGTTTTTGCGCAAAAGATGTGGCGCAAATAAAAATAAGAGACAGGCCTAAACCCAGCAGCTTGTGGTAGTTCATTTGGATATTTTTAAAAATTTAGAAGATCAGTTCCTGGCTAGTGATCTATGATCGTCTCGGTCTTATTGGTACTACTAAGGTTGGATATAATAACAACATAACAAAAACACAGGGGAGAAATAAAGAAAAATAGAGGGCTAATACTTTGGGCTAAATCGTAAAACACTTTCACCCAGATCGTAAATCTTCGTGTAATAAGTGATTACATGTATCAGTATTGTCCCGTAGTGACCATTACCAGTGTGCACGCGTCAAGCGCCTGGATATTTTCGTGAGATGCGATTTCGGCCAACTCTTCATTTTCGGCACCGGGATTAAAAATGATGCGTTTGGGTTTTAACGCGA
Organism: uncultured Terrimonas sp.; assembly: GCA_964528095.1. GTDB lineage: Bacteria > Bacteroidota > Bacteroidia > Chitinophagales > Chitinophagaceae > CAZGSG01. The sequence continues at coordinate 2,691 of CAZGSG010000204.1, read as the reverse complement.
GGATATAATCGTAATATTCCTTCTGGTGTTCTTTGCTGAGATAAAGGGTCACCGTATCAACTTCTTCATGCGCTATTTTATCCGTGTCAATCTTCACATCCCCTACCTGCGCATCCTTTCTGCCAACGGCCACCACAGGATACCCATGGCTGCGTAAACGCTGGATTGCCAGGTAGCTATAGCGTGCAGGGTTGTCCGAAGCGCCCAAAACCAGTGTTTTCTTTTTTAATGGCATAGTAGAACTATATAATGATAAATATAGACCTCTTTTTGTGTTTAAAGTTTAACCCTTTACTGTTCTTTAAATATGGCCCGGTTCGTCAAAAAAGGAGCTTAAACCTTTAACAGCGGTCAACAAAGCCCGCCATATATTAAACAGTAGAACGGGGATATTGTTTTCGCGGTACACGGGCAATACTATCGACCAATGCTTCTTTTAACAAAGGCAGTTGAAAATAATACCTGTTTTAAGCATTTTTAAGAATTCGCCGGCGGCTTGTGTCCTATTTATACAAACCCAGGGGCCTTGTGTTCAGCCGTTTGATCTCATCATAACAAAGACAAACATACATTCCGCTCATAATAGGCCAGATAACGATCATAATATACAGGAGAAAAAAACTAAAGGGTGTAAATACCAGGATAGCGGCCAGCAACAGGATAGTAATTGTTGTCCAATTATAAACCACCCGTAGATTTCTCTTGCCTGTAAACCATTTATTGAAGACATGCACCAGCATACTGGTCAATTGCCAGGCAATAAGCAGCGAATAGGAGAAAACAAATAGCTGATCGGCAAAGAAAAAAATCATGATCGAGCAAATAATAAGGCTCAGGCTGATGGAAAGATCAACTATTTTAAAAAGCTTCATTTTTTATATAATATTTTCAGCAAAAATCCAGACAGCAATCAAAGGACTATGTCTTTTTCCTTATTATCCAGGATGAGTTGTTTTTTTTGGGCCGGGTTATCCTTGTATATAAAAGTTATCAACCATAAAAAAAATGCCAGCATAAGTGGCAGCACTCCGATTGTGAGCATTTCCCAATCCTTCCCCGGAAGGTTATCTGATATGAGCATGATCGAGAAATTCAATACGACCCCAACCCAGTAAACGATCAATAGTTTTTTTATCGCACTATTTGTCCAATAGTTTACAGTAAGTATCAACGCGTGTATTACCTGTAAAGCGCCTAGTGGGATCAACCATAAAATAGCCAGAAAAAATGCATCATCAGAAAAAATGCAGGCGATGCCTAACAACAGCGAAATAACCATCAGGACTGATTCGAAAATAAAATTGGACCTTTTCATGCTGAACTATTTAAAGAGTTTGACAAGGTTATTTACAAACCAATTCTCTTCTGCTTTGATCATGGTGTCAAGAGTCCTGTCCGCCTGCCGCCCCAGTTTTTTAATACTCACCACAGTATCTACAAACGATTTGACATTTTTATCCCGCTTATCGCCTTCCACTTCTTCCAGTTTGTCAAGCAACTGCAACATCGGTTCCAGTTCTCTTTTCTTTCTTTCTTTCACGATCTGCTTTACTACTTTCCAGATATCTTTTTCTGCCGAAAAATACTCTTTGCGTTCACCAGGCAGCAATACTCGTTCTACCAGTCCCCAGTTGATGAGTTCACGGATATTCATATTCACATTGCCCCGGCTTACGTTCAATTCTTCCATCATATCATCCTGGGTGAGGGGGTCTGGGCTGATTAGCAGCAATGCATGGATCTGCGCCATGGTGCGGTTGATGCCCCAGTGTGTGCCGAAAGCACCCCAGCTGCTGATAAATTGTTGTCTTGCTTCAGTAAGTTTCATGCCTCAAAATTACAGATTAGCTTTCGAAGTTTCAATACTTTTTGAAAGATTTATATTGGCCGAAACTGGGGCAGCCTCCTGGATTTCGGGGACTTTTTTTTATGGTATGATAACAATAAAAAGAGGCCGTCTCATTTTTATTTGAGACAGCCTCTGAGAAAAACACACTATACACGAGAAAACTAAAAATGCCTGGAATTTATCTCAAAGTATTTGTTCATTAAATGGTCTTACCTATTGGTTTCCGATAAACTTCTAAGCGCATGTATTTCGATAGGGATTTCAAACGAGCTAACAGAGAAAATAGGTTAAGGAGTATTTTCACCGCATGAAATCAACCAGCCAGGTCCGACACTATTAAAAAATACTTTGAGAAGACTTCTAATCTTTTTGTTTGATGAACTCAACCCTCCTGTTCTGAGCTTTTCCTAACGGGGTTTTATTATCCGCTACAGGTTTTGTATCACCCATGCCATCTGTTTCGAGCGTTGCTTCGCTGATACCAAAATCTTTTATCAACGCCTTTTTTACCGCCTCCGCTCTTTTTTTGGATAAAGCCAGGTTGGCAGCTGGATTGCCGTCACCATCAGTATGACCAATGATCCTGAATTTTACAGCAGGATCTGATTTAAGTAAACCGGCGATCTCTTTCAGCGTTCCACCCGATGCATCCTTGATGACATCGGAACCCGAATCGAAAAGAATACCGGTTGTAGTGAACTTGCCTTCTACCAATAATTTATTACGGGTATCCGGCGCTCCTACAGCCAGTTTAAAATTACTGAGATAACAACCTGGTTTGTTATCACGGGTTTTCTCCGCGGCAATTAATAACTGGTTGAAATTTGCATTCAACGCCACCG
>CAZGSG010000203.1:0-10784 GCA_964528095.1 uncultured Terrimonas sp. | reverse complement strand
CTATTCCGTGTTTCCAATTCGGGTAGACGTATAACTTACTGTACAGACCAGACATACTATTCGAAAAAAAAGAATAACCCATTTTTTTCCGTGTCTCCGTGTTAAAAAACCACTTTAATCACTGCCCCTGCGCAAGTGAATAGCCTTTTTTATCGCCCCAGCTATTTAATAACTCCAGTGAGCATACTTTAAAATCGCCACTGAGGCTTGCATAGAGACCGATCACATCCATTTGATTCAATGCTGAGCCGTCAATGCTTTCAAAACGTACATTGTATTGATTTACCAGGTTGGTATATACGGAACCTGACGGCCATACCTGGGTGCCACGATTGCTGATATTGATGAGCTTGAATTTTAATCCCCCATGCCGCTGGCATTTATGTGCAATGGCTTCGGGTTGTTCGTTGCTTTCAATGAACATGTCTACGCCAACGATCGTTTCATTAACAGATTCAGCAGACTCCATCATGGAGTTTTGTTCCAGCTTAAATGGCGCTGGTGTACCTGGTTTATTGGGGATGATCGGTTTTTCTCCCAGCGCAGGCTTTTTGCCAAAATTGGCAATGATGGTATCTGCAAACTGTGTTGTATTGACCGAGGGAATTGAACGGTCGCCGAAATCGCCTGTATGCACGCCATTTTCCAGGGTATACAATAACGCGTTTTCAATAATAGCCGCATTTTCAGTGAGGCCTACATGACGCAACATCGCGAGGCCGCTCAATAAAAGCGCCGTGGGGTTGGCTATGTTTTTTCCGGCAATATCGGGTGCTGTACCATGCACTGCTTCGAATATGGAAATATGATCGCCGATATTAGCGGAGGGTGCAAATCCAAGACCCCCAACAAGACCTGCACATAGATCGCTTACAATATCGCCCTGCAGGTTCGTTAATACAACCACATCAAAATTATCGGGTCTTGTCACCAGCTTCATACAAAGATCATCCACGATGATATCATCGGATTTGAGCTCAGGGTACTCCTTGGCTACTTCATAGAAACAATCTAAAAACAGACCATCTGTTATTTTCATGATGTTGGCCTTATGCCCGCAGGTAATGCGGGTAGCATTTTTTTGGCGTGCCATTTCAAATGCATAACGGATCACCTGCATGCTTCCCGGGCGTGTAATAAAGCGGCGGCTCAATGCCACATCCTGTGTAAGCATGTGCTCGATACCGCCATAGGTATCTTCTATATTCTCGCGTACAATTGTAATATCAATGGGGATGCCTGCTTTGGAGAAAACGGTATCCACACCATGCAGGCTCTGAAAAGCTCTTTTATTGGCGTAGGTATTCCATGTTTTCCTGGCTGTTACATTGATGCTTTTGACGCCTTTGCCCTTTGGGGTCTCCATGGGGCCTTTAAAAAGCAGGCCCAGGGTTTCAATAGATTGTTTGGCTTCAGGGGTCATTCCGTTATTAAACCCTTTATCAAAGACCCATTTACCCATGTCAACGAATTCATATTCGATCGGCACTTGCGCGGCCTTAAAAATGTGTAATACGGCGTCCATAATCTCTGGTCCTATCCCGTCTCCCTTGGCTACTGCGATCTTCATAATTATAAAAAGTTAAAAAATTTCTTAAGGAGCCGTAAAATTACGTTTTGGCTATTAAAATCATGTAAGATTTACTGTCATCAACCTTTTTTATTATTTTTACTGAAACCGGTTACATGAACAGCATTATCTCTGAAGGTGTGCAGGTAAGCGTAGAAACTTTCTACCAACCCGATTACAGCAACCCGCTGCAATCGGAGTTCATGTTTGCATATCGCATCAACATCGAAAATCATAATTCTTTTGCCATAAAATTACATCGCCGCAACTGGCAGATATTTGATAGCAATGGAAGTCACCGCGAAGTAGAAGGGGAAGGGGTAGTGGGCGAACAACCCGTGATCAAACCAGGGGAAAGTTACCAGTATGTAAGTGGTTGTAACCTGCGTACGGAAATGGGTAAGATGAAAGGAACGTATAAGATGGAAAACCTGAACAGCAAACAGATGTTCGAGGTGAATATCCCTTCGTTTGAGATGATTGTGCCGATGAAGAATAACTAAGAGGTGAAGGAGGTGAAAAGAAACCTTCTCTGTAATTTGACTCTTTTTTGTTTATATGATAATATTAGATCCCGGTCTTTTAGATCGGGATTTTTTTGGTCCTTTCCTTCATCAGGGCGATGGCTTCTTCGCGGCTTGAGAACATATTGTTGATGTTCACCAGGTTGTCTGCCAGCTTATCATATCTTTTTGTGAGGAGGAAAATGAATATGTGCAGGTAATGGATGCGGTCAAATACAATGGCCTTGTATGCTGCAAATTCATTTTGTCTTTTTAAGAATTCGCCGGGCATTTCAGTATAATGCATGCCGGGTCTGAGGTGGTGAATAATATGGTATCCATCATTCCAACATACATGATTGTATTTGGTATTGATGCAATTGATCGAATTAGTATAAAGATTTTCCGGATCATTGCGGTCGATAAAGGAGTGTTGGGTCCAGTTGCCCAGCATCATGACAAGCCTTGCAAACAAAAGTGGTATAACGAATATAACAAGTGTTGCTTTGAGGTTTACAAAGCACATGATAATACAAAATGCCATATACAGGTATTCTCCCAGTGTAAAACGGACGTACAATTTTTTTCTTTTGCGATAGTAGAGATACAATACCGTGTTCTTCACTCCTACAAAAAGAAATTTAAAGAAGTAGGCCAGAAAATCCCTGGCGCTGTCACGCTGGTAGGGCATAGTGGTACTGGTATCGTCGGGCATATTATTTTCTACATGGTGCATGCCCATATGGTGACTGAAATAACCCTCCGGAGCGTGTCCGAAAAATGGACAAACGATCCAGGTGATGTAAGTATGGATCCATTGGTAGCGGGGCTTAAAACACTTGCGATGACAAATACAATGAAGCATGAGCCCAAACCTGCCCTTAAAATAAAATTGCGAAACATAGAAATAGGGGATAGCAAGCGCCCACCACCACCAACCCTGTAGCAGGTCAGTAAAAAGGATGATCGCCGAAGACATCACCAGGAAGTGGATCGTGGTAAGCAGATAGATAAAAGGTAAATCCCTTTTATCGTTGATTATGCGGAGCCAGAACTTGTCATACCAGTTAAACTTTTCTTTAGGAATATAAACAGGATCTGTAATTGCGGTCAATGTCTTCATGAATTCAAAATAATACCTTGTTAAACAATTAACAGGCCATACTATAATCAGCTAACCCGTGATAGATGATACAAGATAAGAAATTAGGCGTAAGTAATGCGGAACAGGGATTATTTGGGTTTGTATTTTGCTCCTTCCAATATTTGTTTGGCAGACGCCTTCATGATCTCTTCCGGTTTTTTTCCCGGGTTATTGTCTGCATACTTTTCCAGGATCCTCCATCCGACCCATTGGCCGATATTGCCAGGAGAAAATTCCTGTGAAAAGATTTGTGTAAAGGGAGATTCACCGATATAATTCTGAATAGTGGCATTATTGATCGAATACAAGTCCTCGTTTTTTATAATATAACTCCAGATCAGGCCTTCATTCTGAGCACACCAGTCCAGTTGCTGCTGGGTATACCCGGTTTTTAGAGAATCCGCAGTCTCCGGTAAAAATTTATCCAGTAACCACCACTGTTTCCCTTTTTCGATCATTTGCTCGATCAGCGGCTTTGTACTGCTGTTGTCTGGAAATAGATCATCGACAACCAATTGCATGGCGTCAGAAACGATATACTCCTTACTGAAACGGCGGCTGCGGAACAAAGGGGCTACCTGGTCGATAAAATAGGGGTCTTTATAGATGGAAAAGTCTTTTCCCAGGTAAAATTGTAAACTGATCCCCAAAAACTCCGGGCCAATAAAATCAGGAGAATAACCGCTGGAGGTTTGTGCGAGTGCGTCGATTGGACCCAGCACAGTAATGATCGCGGGTACCTTATATTCCGGAAAATAATAATTGACATATTGGAAAGCTTTTTGGAAATCCGCTTTCAAATTTGCTGTTCCCGGGAAAACAAGATTGGATGTGTCCAGTATTGGTTTACTCAATCGCAGAAATGCTTTTACCCCGGGTACGAAACTGGTAGAATCGAGTCCTAGTATCCTATTGATAAAAATTGGCAGGAGGGTAGGATATTTTGACTGCAATTTTTTTACAGAAGAATGAAGATCGAGCGTATCCAGGGAGAAAAAATCCTGGTCAAATCGGTCAACAGTAACATTTACTTTGACGGCTGACACATCAGGGCCATTTTTGTTGTTACTGCACGCGGCAAGCAAAAAAACCGGCACCAGGAAAAGAATAACTTTTTTCATAGCAATGATTAACGACGAAGGGATGTCGAATGTTGCGCAAAGATACCGGATACAGATACCAGCTGCGGGAGCGTAGTAAAGAGAATTTTCCTGTACATTGAAAACCCACTCTTTCCCCCTTTCACTCTTTTATTCTCTTAGCCGTAAATTTGGGGTATGAAGATCGCACTCGCACAACAGAACTATCATATTGGCAATTTTGAAGAAAATACCCGGAAGATCATAGAGGGGATCGCCCTGGCCAAACAGGCAAAGGCAGACCTTGTTGTTTTTTCCGAATTATGCGTTTGCGGATACCCGCCGAGAGATTTCCTGGAATTTGATGATTTTATCAATAAATGTTATGCCGCCATTGATACCATAAAGACGCATGCGGATACTATCGGTGTATTGATCGGAGCTCCCGCACGCAATGCCCAGGTATCGGGTAAAGACCTTTTTAATGCTGCTTTTCTATTATACGATGGCGAAATAAAGGCCGAGATCCAAAAAACCTTATTGCCTAATTATGATGTATTTGATGAGTACCGTTATTTCGAACCGGCGTATGAATGGAAAGTGATGGAATTTAAAGGAAAAAAACTGGCCGTTACCATCTGCGAGGATATATGGAATATGGGAGATAATCCACTGTACCGTATAACCCCAATGGAAGAGCTGATAAAGCAGGGGCCGGATGTAATGATCAATCTTTCAGCATCTCCTTATAATTATGCGCAGGATATTGTTCGCAATAGCCTTGTCAAAGCACATACGGAAAAATATAAACTCCCCATGCTGTATTGTAATACGGTGGGTTCGCAGACAGAGATCGTTTTCGACGGAGGTAGTCTCGTTTATGATGACCAGGGCAATAAAGTGGCAGAGATGAATTATTTCGAAGAGGATTTCCAGGTATTCAATTTAAATGAACTTATCAGTAACAAAGCTGGTGGGGATAATACAACCGGTTCCCAAAACCAGTCAGCACCGGTCTTTTTTTCTTCGGCAGATGTAGGTAAAGGAGAAGATATCATCAGCTATCTTACCAATGACAAAAACATGGAAGAAATATACCAGGCGCTGATACTTGGCATCAAAGATTATTTTAAGAAAATGGGCTTTAGTAAAGCCATACTTGGATCTTCGGGTGGTATAGATAGTGCCGTGACCCTTGCATTAGCCGTGGCTGCATTGGGTAAAGAAAATGTAAGGGCAGTACTGATGCCTTCGGAATATTCCACGACTCACTCGGTTAGTGACGCGGAAGAGCTGAGCAGGAACCTGGATAATCCGTATGATATAATCCCGATCAGGAAAATATATGAATCTTTTCTGACGGAATTAAAACCTGTGTTTAAAGACCTGCCATTTAGCATCGCCGAAGAAAACATACAAAGCCGTACCCGGGGTAACCTGCTAATGGCCATCGCTAATAAATTCGGGTATATTTTATTGAATACTTCAAATAAAAGTGAATTGGCTACAGGCTACGGAACCCTTTATGGAGACATGGCAGGCGGACTCAGCATATTGGGGGATGTATATAAAATGCAGGTCTTTGCATTAGCCAGGTATATCAACCGGCGCGACGGAAACATTATCCCGCTGAATATTATTACCAAGCCACCATCAGCGGAATTAAGACCTAATCAAAAAGACAGTGATAGCCTTCCCGAGTATGATACGCTTGACCGGGTATTATATGAATACATTGAGTTGCGCAACGGGCCGAAAGAGATTATCGCAAAAGGGTATGACGCGGCATTGGTAACAAGGGTGCTCAAACTCGTCAATACCAATGAATACAAACGAAACCAGTTCTGCCCTATTATCAGGATAAGCTGCAAGGCATTTGGAGTTGGACGACGGGTTCCTATTGTAGGAAAATATCTTTCTTAGAAAAAACAATTCAAGGTTCCTGTTTCATGGTTTTTAGTTCAATGTTCACATGAATTGAAGAGCTCTTGTTGTTGAACATTGAACCAAAAACCAGGAATTATGGAACTTTTTTCTATTAATGTTTGAAAGTAAACACAACATTCTGCGTCGGATATGGGGAAATGGTCACATTTTGTGAAACAACAAGGTTCGCATCGGAAATGGACACGATAGTAAAATCATTTGAACCACCTGCAAAAAGCGGGGTGGAGAGATGAAGTACCGTTTCATTTGTCTGGAAGGTCCAGGTAAATGAGCCTGCGGCAGAAGGAGAGCAGATGGTAGTGCTTTCATCCAGTGTGCCGGTGCCATTTGCAGAGAATACCGCGATATTGTCTTTTGAACAGGCTGGTATCAGGCCCGATACATCTGTACCTCCCGACACGGCTTTATCAAACTTCCAGGACGATTGAACGATAAGCTCTGTATTTGTTTTTGAATTGACCGGATCTTTTTCTTTTTCGCAACCAGTCAGGAGAAAAAAAACGATAGGCAAAATTGCCAGCTTGAGTAGGCGTTTTAGCATAGAATTGGATTATTTGGCTAAAATACTCATTATTTTTTATGCGTACAAAGGTAGAAATACGAGGAATGGATCAGTTATTTCCGTTTGTTTGTCATATCGGCAAATAATTTGCTTAGAGTAAGTTCGTATTTTGTGTCACCATAAATCTACACCATGTTTAAAACCGCAGAAGACATTCGCCAGTTGAATGACCGTATCAGCCAGGCGGGGCATTTCGTTGACAAATTAAGGGATGAGGTTGGTCATGTTATTATCGGGCAAAGTCATATGCTGGACCGGTTACTGATCGGATTGTTGAGCAATGGCCACGTTCTGCTGGAAGGTGTTCCGGGGCTTGCGAAAACACTGACGATAAAATCCCTGGCACTGGCGATCAACGCGCATTTCAGCCGGATACAATTTACTCCCGATCTTTTGCCGGCCGATGTGATCGGTACGCTGATATATAACCAGCAACGCAACGAATTCGTGGTTCGCAAAGGCCCCATATTCGCCAATTTCATTCTGGCAGATGAGATCAACCGCGCTCCCGCTAAAGTGCAATCTGCCCTGCTTGAAGCAATGCAGGAACGACAGGTGACTATTGGTGATACCACCTATAAACTGGATGAACCCTTTCTTGTGCTGGCCACCCAAAATCCATTGGAACAGGAAGGCACATATCCCTTACCGGAGGCCCAGGTTGACCGGTTCATTATGAAAGTAGTGGTGGATTATCCCAAAATGCATGAAGAGCAACTGATCATCCGTCAGAACGTACAGGGACAAAAGCCACATAACATTAAACAGGTTGTATCTGTAAAGGAAGTGATCGATGCAAAAGACCTGACGAAGCAGATATACATGGATGAAAAAATAGAACAGTATATTCTGGATATCGTTTTTGCTACCCGAAACCCGGATGCCTATAAACTGGAAAAACTGAAACCGCTTATTTCATATGGTGCTTCACCTAGAGGAAGTATCAACCTTGCACTGGCGGCAAAAGCACAGGCATTTTTGAATAAAAGAGGATTTGTGATTCCCGAAGATGTAAGAAGTATCAGCAATGATGTATTGCGGCACCGTATCGGAATGACGTATGAAGCAGAAGCTGAAAACGTAAAAGTGGAAGAAATAATTGAAGATATTCTCAAACAGATCAATGTGCCTTAAGAAATCGGCAATCAGGGCCTCAGTTTGATGTCATAGAAATCATTTTTCATTTTAAATTTTGAATTATTCTAACCACAGCAGAAATATTAAAAAAAGTACGCGAGTTGGAGATCAAGAGTAAAAAACTTACTTCTGATCTTTTTACAGGAGAGTACCATAGTGCTTTTAAAGGGAAAGGCATGTCCTTTAAAGAGGTGCGGGAATATGCTGCCGGTGATGATATCCGGTTTATAGACTGGAATGTGTCTGCAAGATTTGGACACCCTTTCAGCAAAGTATTTGAGGAGGAGCGGGAACTGACAGTGATGTTGCTGGTAGACATTAGTGCGAGTTCCCTGTTTGGAACAGTCCATGCACGCAAACGGGATATCATTACAGAAATGGGGGCGGTATTGAGTTTTTCTGCCGTGAATAATGCCGATAAGATCGGAGTGATCTTCTACAGTGATAAAGTAGAAGCATATATACCTCCCAAAAAGGGAAGACAGCACGCTTTGTATATTGTGCGCGAGTTGCTGAGCAAAGAACCAAAAAGCCAGGGCACCCAACTGAGTGCCGCATTGCGATTTTTTACAAACTCTACCCGGCAGACCAGTATCGCTTTTATATTGAGTGATTTTCTGGATGCCAACTATGAGGACTCTTTACGGATCGCCTCCAAAAAACATGATGTGATAGGTATTAAAATATATGACAAGATGGATATGCAATTGCCGGAGGCGGGCTTGATGCAGGTCAAAGATGCAGAGACGGGTGAAACAAAATGGGTAGATAGTAGCAATTCCTTTGTACGGCATAGTTACCAGCAGGAATTTTTCCGGGTAACGGAATATAGCACGCAAACCTTTAAACAGGCCGGCAGTGATCTCCTGCATATACGCACAGGAGATGATTATGTGAAAGTGCTGCAGCGATTTTTCTTAAGCAGGAACCGATGAACCACCACCGCCAACTACATGACCCGACCAAAATTGTATAAAAGCATTTTATTCTTCGTTTTTTGTCATATGGCTGTTTTAAGCCAGGGACAAACAACGACTGTCGTGAAGGTGAGCGCTGACAGGAATAAGATATTGATTGGCGAGCCGATACAAATCACGCTTGAAGCGGACATTCCCGAAAACGAAGCCATCCGGTTTTTCCCGGTCGATTCATTGCCACATTTTGAGTTTTTATCAAAAGAAAAAATAGATACCACCAATACAGGTAGCGGTACGGTGCTAAGGCAGGTAATACAGATCACGAGTTTTGATTCGGGGCATTGGGTGATCCCTCCTTTTATACTGGCAGGTTCAATAGCCACGGATTCTATCCCGGTAGATGTTGTTTTTTCCGAGTTTGATCCAAAGCAGGCTTACCATGATGTAAAAGATATTATCGAAGTAAGTCCGGTAGAGGAAAAGAAAACCAATTGGTGGTATTACGCTGCAGGCGGTCTTGTGTTGTTATTGGTATTGATCTATCTATTGACCAGGAAGAAAAAGCCGGTAGTGAAAGCCGCAGCAGTTGATATCGACGCATATACCGATGCAATGGACAAATTGCAGAAGATAAAACAGGAAAGAACGGATCTAAAGTTGTATTACTCCGGTCTGGTGGATATTTTCAGGGTATATGTCAACAAAAGAAAAGGACTGCATTCATTACAGGAAACCACCAATGACCTGGTAATGCAATTGCGCAACCTGCAACTGCCAGCCGAACAATTCGAAGAACTCTCAAATGCGCTGCGGGTAAGTGATTTTGTAAAATTTGCTAAATACATACCTGAGGAAAAAGATAATTTATTGGTATGGGAAACGGTTAAACGCAGTATAGAGACGATTGAAAAAATGAACACGGCGCCTGTTGTTACAAAATACTGTGCAGGGAGTAAAATATCATTATTATGTTTTACGAATGGATCAGAAATATTCACTTTGCTTATCCCGAAAACTTCCTGTTGTTTGGGCTGATCCCTTTTTTGATATGGTGGTATGTAAAGAAGAATAACAAACAGCAACCAACAATCAATGTTTCGGCAGTAAAGGCATTTTCTGTATCCACCGCTAAAGTGTTTTTCAGGCATGTGCCTTTTGTATTGCGATTGTTGGCATTAAGTGCGCTGATACTGGCATTGACAAAGCCGCAAAAAAGAAATGATCAACAGCGCACAGAAGGAGAGGGCATAGACATCGTATTGTGTATGGATGTAAGCGGAAGTATGAACTCGCCTGATATCCTGCCTTCGAGGATGGAAGTGGCAAAACAGGTAGCGGAAGAATTTATTATGAGCAGACCGGTAGACAGGATCGGTGTAGTGATATTTTCCGGAGAGAGCTTTACGCTTGTACCCATTACTACAGATAAAAATACGCTCATCGCACAGGTAAGGGCTTTGGAGAGCAGGAAATACCTGGCAGACGGAACGGTGATTGGCGAGGGGCTGGCCACATCGGTCGATCGCCTGTCAAAAAGCGATGCGAAAAGCAAGGTGATCATATTATTGACGGATGGCAAGGAAGATCCCCCGGAAACGCGCCTGATAGATCCATTAACTGCGCTGGAAGTGGCCAAAGCAAGAAATGTAAAAGTGTATACCATTGGTATGAGCGCCGCACCATCCACCGTGCCTGAAATAACCAACCAGCCAAAAGGAAAAAAGAGTGCGGCAAGTAGCTTCCTTGATGAAGATCTGCTACGTAGGATTGCCGAACAGACTGGCGGAAGATATTTCCGTGCGAGAGACAAAGAAGGATTACAAAATATATACAAGCAGGTAGACCAGATGGAGAAATCAAAAGTAGAGGTCACCGCATTCAAAAAGATAGAAGAATTATTCGCCCCTTTTGTGCTGGCCGCGCTG
>CAZGSG010000202.1:0-10788 GCA_964528095.1 uncultured Terrimonas sp. | reverse complement strand
TTTTCTTAGGTGGTTATTATTTATTTGCGGGTTATTGGACATTAAAATGTATCGGGGTCAATTAATGAATATTTAGTAAAACAGAAAGCCCTTTATTCGCCGGACAAACGATGAGGCCTCTTCTAGTTATTGTAAAAGGAACACCCCGCAAAGATGTAATATTTGATTTCATTATTTGGTTACGGGCCTGAAACAATTTTCATAGTATCTATTACCTCGTTATTTAACCCTAATACAGAAGCTTTAAAGATATAGTAACTACTTTCAATAGAAAGAATCTTAATACTCAAAGGGCGTGAAATTACTTTAAAAATTGAATCTACTTTTCTATCACTACTAAGCAGGAAGCTAATATCATATTCACAAGCATTTCTCCATTTTATCTTAGAATACAAAAGCATTCCAGTTTTTTTACTTTTCTCGATTTGTATTGTATCATATCTTCTAATCAAAAAAGTGTCATCCAAAAACCTAGAATATTGAATAAAAGTACCCCGCTTTAGGCTAGAGCAATCGAAGTTTCTTTTTTTTTTAGCACACGCTATAAATAAACACATACTCATTAAGAGAACCAGGCTAAGCCGATACTGAAATATTATCTTCTCCATAAAAACAAGTTAATACTAATTTAAATATTGGTTCTTTTATATCCAGAATTTCAAACTGTCTTACGATTAATTTTCCTTCATAATAAATGCACATATAAGATATTGTTGCAGGAAATTTATACCACACCTTTCTTTCATGGATTGATATATTTTTAACATCCCCCTCAAACCTGTGTAGTTTATTGCGAACCATATATTCCAATTCAAACGATTCTCCCTTTTTCTCTAGCTTCAAAATGTAACCTATACACCACCTGTACGCTTCAATGAAATTATATAGAACGATGATACCGACTATTCCCACCGCCCATAAAATTGAGGCTGTGGATGTAATGAAAATTAAAGAAATAACATAAAATACATACCCTCCCCTCAAATACAATAAAATCCGATCAATAAACTTTACGTTATTGAATCGAAATTCATTTGCGCCTATATGTTGAACTAAAGTTTTTATTTTCATCACCTTGAACGATTTCTTAATTCAGCGTCTCTTTTCCATTTTGTATCTTCTGAGTGATCTGACACGGGTGTATTAGACCTATTTGTATCTACAATTTGCGGCTTGAATGCGTTCTGAATAAGAGTTTGGATGTCTTTTGGCAAACCTTGTACATCGATAGACAAAGTAACGCCAGAAATGTTGTTACTCGCCTTTGATAAATCATCGAATGATCCCAAATCTTTAAAATTAAGTGTAACCATACCTTCAACCGTTTCTATTGTAGCCAAAAATTCCTTGGATATGGCATTTTTCCCGTTTTTATCTTTCCCTGCCATTTCGTTGATGGTCATTAAAAATGATCCGGAAATTGTTGTTGGAGTAAGATCAGCTTGCTCATAGTCACCTTGAGCATCAAGTATTAGTTTAGTCGTTCCTCCGGCAGTTGCAAAAACTCCTGAAGTAAATGCTAATAATGGTGCCGCGGTACCACCAGACGCTATCATCAATGTAACCCCGCCTGCTACGGTTAAAATGTCCTTTGAAACCCGGCCTGCACGTTCTGTAACATTTTTGAATTTCCTTACAACATCATCTCCAACGCTTTTGGTTATACCATCTCTTCTAAATGCATCAGCCATTGTTGCATATACAGATTCTAACCCCTCTAGTTCAACATGTGCTACTACTTTATTTTCAGAAAATGCATAAGTACTATTGTGTACGTATTTGTCAGAGAGTGGATCTATTTGTATAAATCTCCCTATCTGCGGATCATGATTCCTCCATTTAAATCCATAGTAGTTAACCCCCAGATCATCATCGAGTGGCTGGCTTTGGAACTTTTCGCTTTTATTCTCGGGGTTACCAAAACTCACCGCCCTCGAGCTAATCCCCTTCATCGTCAACCCAAACGGATAATAATGCGCTTCCTCCACCAGCGGCCCACGCACATGCGTCACCTGCAAATTATCAAAGAACACATCGATATTCGGCGTCTCATTACTCACATAAATATACAAATATCCGCTTTTATCTACCGGCATATTTGTTCGGGTATGCGTGGTATAGGTATCATCTGCTCCTACCATTTCGAAACCCGAGCTGGAGGATACAAAATTGAATTGCTCATCCAGCAACAGCCAGTTCACATAGGCATTGGGCTTGCCCGATGTTGTGGTCTGGCTTGCCAGGAATGCCGTAGCGCCCGGTGTCAGTGTGCCGTTGCTTTCCAGTTCTCCAACAGTGGGGCCATGATTCAAATTGCTCAGGTAGCCTACCGTATTCAATAAATTAACAACCAGCTCTGATAAGGGGCTAACAGGGGTGCCGGGACTCGATCCGCTTTTTTTGTACCAGCTGTTGGCCGTAAGATGAAATTTGTCGCCTGCCATCACCTTTAATATGATTCCAGGACCGATCTTATAGCCTGAACCACTGACCTTGGCCACCCTGGCATTACCGGGCGGTGTATTGGCCGGGTAGCCGGCCGGCAGTGTGACACGTGTGTTTGCGACATTGCTGCTGTAATAAATTTCTTCTGTTGTTGCATTGGCCGTTTCCATCGTAGCTGCCGGGTAGGCATCCGTTTGTTGTTCTTCGGTCAGCACCGCCCGCACATTACCCAGGTGGTCTTTGAGCATATAATCAAACTGGAAGGTATTATCGGAAGCGCGGAACCGCATCCGACCTTCTTCATGTCCGATGAATTGTAACACATCATTTTCATACACCGAGCCGCCAATATATAACGTAGTTGTTGTGACTGAAGGGCTCACCGTATTATCCACCGTTACCTTCTTCAGCTTATTCCCTGTAGCATCGTACGTATAAGTGATCGTTCCCTTGCTGGTGACCGTGATTACCGAGGGCAGGTTCAGGTGGTTGTAGGTAATGCTGCTGATGGCTTTATTATTATCCAGGGTTAAATTGCCATTGCCATCATAACTGTAGTCTGTAGTCGTATTGTTATTGATTTCTTTAAAATCCCCAAGTTTGGTGCTGGCATCATTATTCTTATCCGTTACATAAGCCAATTTATTGCTATTGCTCTCATAGCCATAGATCAGGCTATCAATGATAGAAGAGGATGTTAGTTTCAGCCCCTTTTGGGTCATGTTAAGAATATTCCCGTTCAGGTCATAGCTCATGCTACTGACACTGAAATCGACACCGGCATTCTTATTGAAACTACCGGAAGTGTATTGGGAGAAATCTGCTTTTAATAGCCGGTTGGCTTCATCATAGAGAAAATCATATTTTCTTTTTTCTCCATCGCCTTTGCTTTTCCATACCATGCCCCCGATATTGCCATTATACTGGGGAGTAAGATAGGATTGACTGCCGATGATCCCATTGTTTGCCTTATCATAACCCAGGTCAAATCCGAAATAGTTATTGTTGTTGGCATCTTTCGCATAGTCGCGGTTCATGCCCAGCATCCATCCGCGAATGTTATAGTCGAAGTTTTCTGTTTCAAGACCTGCATTACTGTTATAAGCTGGAGCCAGTTTTTTTTGTTTGAGTTGACCGATAACATCATACTGGTTTTGTACAATTTGTTCTTCCACATCTCCCTTCCAACTTCCAGAAAAGTGACTATATGGCTTTTTAAAAACATTTAACACTCTTCCAAGCTCATCATATTCAAATCTTGTTTTTATAAAATCAATCCGTTGTTCAGAAAAATCCTTTCCACTAAATACGGTTTGCACAAGCACTTTTCCTGCAAAATCATATTGCGTGGTTATAGCATCAGTCCATCCGGTAATATTATTGTTAATTGTTTGTATGACGCGTTGCCGTTCATCGTAATAGACAATTCCATATAAAAAAGTATTGGTGCCCAGTACCCTGGTTTTCGTTCCAGTCACCAATCCATTGGCTAACATATTTTGTGAAAGAGCCTGCGGATAGGGAGATGTAATATTGGAAGGAATATACAGATGACCATCATAGTCTGTATTCCGGGTGGCAGGAAACGGATTACCATTGACAGACAACCAATCATAATCATCATAAAACGTTCTCGTCAACTCCTCCGCTGTATAAGACCCCAGGTTAGGATACGCCGTACTTGAAGCTGCTGCCGATGCATGATACCCCCGGTTATTGTAATTGGTATTGTCCGTTATTAATCCTGTAGCCACTGCCCTGTTCAGTTCATCATACTGCGTATACATCCATTGATGAGCGGTACGTATATTGGCATCCTGGCTCAATACCAGCCTGTCCCTTGCATCGTATACCATTCTCACCTCACCCGCGCCCGGTACTTTTTTTACGATCATGCGACCACGGGCATCATATTCGTACCGGAAACAAAGTTCATCCATCACACCCTGGGTCATTACCCAGTTACTCCAGATGGCAGGTACTGCTTTGGGCGGAATTACAGCGCGCAACCGTCCAATATCATCGTATACATAAAAAGTGATCAACCAGTCTCCGCTGACGGGCATTGATTTCAAGACTGTTTTTCCCTGCTTATCTATATATTCAAAAGACAGGTTATCGTGTTCATCGTATACTGCGTTTCTTCTTAGTTGACCAGTTCCGTAAATACCATCTATATAGGGCAGGCTGCCCGGTGTATCGTCGATGCGCCAGACCTTGACGCTTGGCTCTCCTATTGCATCATTAAAGCTATATTCTTGACGCACTCCCCGATCCGCACCCACCCAACTATTACCCGGCGCCAGGCTTTTCAACTCCCGGCTAAGCGGCGATGCTTCATACACCGTTCGTCCATAAAAATAAGTCTCTCCCTGCGCGCCATACTGCCGCTGCATAAAAGCCGCCTGCTGCTGAAAGGGATTTACTTTTACAGTACCATCATTCAATATACTATTACCTCCCACTGTATCAGCTACGAAAGGCAGATAACTGAACTCCGGTAGTCCAAAATCATTGTAGATATTCGATGATACAAGGTCTTTGGCCGAGCCGCCAGTAACCAATGACCCTTTTTTTACCACGGTTTGCAAGGGCCGGCCCAATCCATCGATGTATTGCGTGGTCTCCCGCACATCTCTTAACGCGCGGTTCTTTAGGCTGTCTGCATTCTGCTCTGGCGCCAGCGCGTCCCAGCTACGCAGGTAGTTCACAGTACCCCTTCCCGCATATTTCTCCGGCAAAGCCCGTTGCGCGGTGGCTGTTTGTATAAGGGCGCAGCAAGCGGTAAGTAAAACAAGCGGCCTGCCTATAAATGATTTGTATCGCATAAGCATGATTAGGTTCAGTTATTGCTGATAAGATTTCTTTTTTTCTGTTTGTACAACTGGTATTTCTCCACTGACAGAAAAAGCCGGTACAGGGAATCCCTGCTTTTCTCCACCCGTTGTGTGTAGATCGTGAGGGAGTCCGGCTGACCGTATTGCTGGCGTAATTCCATCTTGCGGGTATACAGGAGTTGGTTCAGTGAATCTATTTTGCTGAACTCTGTTGTATTCAACCAAAGGCTATCCTTCATTTTTTGCGAAATACGATCCGTCACCTGTTGACCAACTGACTGCGCCGAACAGCACTGGCATATGGCCAGTAAGATCATTATATTGATTACAATCTTTTTCATAATTATTTTTTATTCGGTTATTTCCATACAGGCTGTTGTATTCCATTCTGTGAATGTTTCTGTCCAGTACCCATCGGAGAATTCATAATGATAAAAACACTCCCAGTTGGTAGGACCATAAGAAATATTATCGGTATATACTTTGATGCCTGTTTGACATACACCTGCCACTACACGTTTATTAGCCCCGGTACAACTGGGCACTACGGGACAGGCATCGGTCACCCCCATACTGTATGTGCGGTATTGCAGGTAGGTTGAGCTGCAGTTATTCATGTCGCGTTCTTCCCGGGTCTGCACACCGGTATTATTGTTATTGCTGTTCTTGATACAGGCAGTTGGTCCTGTTGGTGTCCATTGCGGTGTGGTATTGGTACAATGACTGATTGAATCAAGGTATTTATAGGTATACTCTTTTATGATATTGCTATCGATATCCCTGATGCGCTGCAGGCGGCTCAACTGGTCGTATTCATAATAGGCTATTTCATTGTTCGTACCGGCTTTAGATGAACTACCCACAAAAGGTATATAGGTGGTGGTATTGATCATGGCGTCTTTCGGGGTAAGACGAAGTTCATCCAGCAAACTACCTGTTACGGTCACCGTACCGGGATTGGTGAGTACCCATTTATATAATTTCCATCCCCTTACGGTCCTAATCAATGTACCCGCGGCTGAGTTTACTGTAGCGGAACTTTTTGTCCATAATGTGACCGCATAAGTAGCAGATGGCAGGCTGGTTTTAGTTAGCGTACCGGTAAATGAACGGAAACCGGTGACGCCGCCAGTATTGTTGATACTACCGCTACTGACCGTCCAGTTGCCCCAGCTATCGCCTTCAAAACTTGTATAAGCCGACTGGTCATAGCTGGCATTACTGATCTCCGCAACCGGAAAGGTCTTTTTATGGTCCCAGAAAAAACTCATCGGATTATCATCGGGTTTCCTTGCCTGTAAAATATTACCAGAGCTGTCATATTTTTCAAAATACATAGCATCATGCAATACATCCGCCGATGATGCTTTTACTTTAATGGTATCCGGCTTGATCACCTCATTCACACTCAACCAATTTTTATAACTGATCTTTTTCTGCTGCTGCAGCACATTATTTTTATAGGACAGTACTTCCACCGTTTCGCCGATCATGTTCTTATCCTGCATGGAAGTAAGGACCGCGTTGCCTGTATAATCGGTCGGATATTTCTGTACAGTCTTTACCACATCACCACGACTATCACTACTGATCACTTCCTGAGGCAACATGTTTGCCGGGGTGCTATAATTATACACAGTGGAGTCGTAGGAAGACAGACCCCCTTCAAAAGTTTTGGTGACCACCGATCGTTTGCGGTACCAGGTATCGCGGTAGTGATAACGCATTACATCAAACGCTTCCATTTCGTCGTCATAAGGCGCGGCATCCAGTACGGCGTAGTTATTCCTTGCCAGTACAGCCAACACCGTTTTGCCCGATGGATAGATGGTATCCCAGCGGGTATACTGATCAGAGAGGATGGTCTTGCTGCTATCGAATACGCGGGTACGGTACAATTGCCCACTGAGTGTGCCATAGTTATCTGTTGGTTCATCAGGAAGACCAGAACCCCAGTATACCAGTGAAGTGCTGGCAGGATCAGGATCAATAAAGGAATATTCCGTACCTCCATTGGCAAAAAGCGAGTCATTGCTTTCGATCACATTACGGTAAAAAATATGACTGCCATTCATATTAAAAATATTATACGCGGTATTGGAGCTCATCGTGGAGTAACGACAGATCGAGAGTACACCCAGGAAGCCGCTTTCATAAGGACAGGCTATGCCCTGTTTACTTTCTGAATAATAAAAATTACGCACTGTACCGATACCGGAACTATAGTCGCCACCCAACGCTTTATAATGATAGAATTTGGAATACGTACTATTGCTTTCAGGTGTGGTGTATTTTATTTTCCGAAGCCGCACGCCACCGGTGAGTACATTGGCGGGATAAGAAGTGGCTGTTAACGAGGTATCATAGGTGACACCGAAATAACCATAGTTATCGCTATTGGTCCGGATCTTTAGTTTCATGTAGTAGGTGTCCGGCTCCAATTCTTTTTCTACGGTATAGGATTGATCACCCATCAGGTAATTTTGATAAACCGTATCCATAGAACCAACTAAAAAATACTCAACAATACGACCCAGGGGAGCGGTACCGCCGCCATTGTAGGTGCTGGCCATAGTCAGCGTTACTTTTTGCTTATAGGGTACTGTGAAATTGCTTGACTGGTAAGTATAATGCGTGCCGCCGCCGGTGAAACTTCCATAGAGTTCTTTTAGTATCGGCGTTACAGGTACAGTGAGATAATCAAAAATAGTATTCCCTTCGTAAAAAAATTCTTCTTTACCGCCGGTTGGATAGGTAATGGATTGCAGGATGCCCCTTGTCGCGTACTCTGCATTCGGTTCCCTGTTTCCATTCAGGTAGGAACTTTGAGAATACAAGGGAAAGCCCTGGAAATACGGCAAGAGAGACCCGGTATTATTATTATAAAAACCAAAATGGTCCTGTTTTTTAGAAATGGGTTTAGGAGTAAGATCAAGATCTTTATAATTAAATATATAGTGTTGTGGCGTTGTGTCCACTGCCGGGCCATCCAACTCGGGGAACATTTGCTCTGTTAATCTTGTCAGGAAAAAACGACCGATGATGGTGATGACTCCACCCGGCGCATCATCCAGTCCATCGAAGCCAGGCGGATCATAATAACCGAGTGAAAAACGTTTAATGGTTTTTCCAGTTGAAGACACAGTAACTGTTGTGATCCTTTTATCATCGCTTTGATCGGGCCTGTCTTCATAACTAAAGTTGACGGTCTGATCGTTGGATGTGGTGATGCTACTTATGCGGCGCGTAGTATATTCTACTTTATTGGTGCCTTCATTCGTGGTAACGATTGGCATGGCTACCTGGCTGTTTACCGGGCATACATGACAGATATCATCCACCGCGCCGGTATTCACTGTGAATGATTCACTGATACCGGTGGCAGCCTGTGTATTGAGACTGCTATAGGTAAAATTAATCCACTCACCTCCCGGGATCTCGATACGATAAAGGAAATAAGCCGATTTCAGGTTATTCATATAATCCGAAGCCATTCCAAAACTGTTTGATCTTACTTTTTCGAAATCGCTTGCGCCGAATTTATATCGCACACCATCTGTAGTGGTAATGATAAATGTCTCCCGGCTTGATCCCGTCACTTCGATCTTCAGGTTGGTATGGGAAGTAACAAACGCGTTACCGCTGGTATCAAAAACGAATTTGCCGGAATAGCCGCCGAAATTAAAGTGATAGATATCCGGTTCGGCATCATAGGATAAATTACTATTCGTCAGGTTTTTCACAAAATTGAACGTAGCTGCTTCCGCACTTCCCAGGTTAGGAGGGATCCTGTACGGAGTTGCCAATTCATCCGGTTTGCCCTTGACCGTACGGGTGATCACGCCAAACGCATTCAGGTTCCAGCCATAGCCAACTCTTGAACTTGATTCATCAACTTTTACTCCCTGGCTGGAATACGCGATACTAATGGGCCAGGATACATTCTTTACTGCCAGGGTGTATAAAGGTATGCCTGCTGATACAGCGCCATTGGATAAATTAGCATTGCCATAACCTGCTTTAACAAAACCAGCCGCCTCCGGCGAGGCAGGCAGGATCTGGGGCAAACTGATATCCATAAACGGTTCTCCCTGGCCCAGCGTTCTCAATTGATTTAAAAGAAGTGCTGTTAACAACAACAGCCGCATTAAATTTCTCATGTGTTTATTGATCTACGGTGACTTGATTAAAATTGATAGCCTATTCTGAACACAATCGGCTGCGTTCTCGGCACCTGCTCGTAACTCAACATATCCCACAGCAATTGCAGTTTTGTTTTTTTAAACAGTTTTGTTTTTAGTGAAATGATTTTGCTCACGCCGATCAACCCGCTCTGCTGCCAGGCGCTCTGTTGCTGCAATTGCGCGATGCTGTTGAAAGCGGCTTTATAATTTTGCTCATACCCACCACTCAACCAGAAGCTGCCTTTTATTTTCCAGTCTACAAAACTTCTAAGGCCTATGCCCTGGTGGGAAACGCGCAGGTGATTCCAGCCTGAGCCAAGCCCCAGTTTATAACTTGCGCCAATACCGATTATGGAACGATCATTTAGTTTATAGCCAATTGATAAACCCAGGTCGGTGGTCACCGGGAAAAAACTAGTTGCTTTTTGTGATTGCATATTGGTTCCATATTCCAGGCGTTGCAGGAAGCTCTTTGTTTTCTGGTCATTGGGTCGAAATCCTTCAGGCAGAATATCATCACTGCTATTTCCACCCATTTTGCTGAGCTTGTTTTTCAACTGGCTGAGTTGCGATTGCGCCGACTGCATGTTTTGCTGAAACTGGGCCTGTGCATTGGGTCCACCAGCTGCGAGCTGTTGTTGTATTAATCCATTCACCTGTACACGGGTTTGCAAGCCGGCAAGACTTGCTGCACTGGGAGGATTGTCGGGATCGGGCAAACGGAACAAAGAAGCGAGCTCGCTATGCTTGCGCATAAATTTTTGGAACAGGTTGGTTTTGCTTAGTAGCTCGATCGCTTTCTTTTCCGCTTTTTTATGGTCTTTCAATAATGCCTTGTATTCGTTGAGTTGCTGGCTGTAGTAATACACCTGTTTGTTGAGCTGCTTTAATTGTTTGGTAAACTGCCCGCCAAGCCGGGAACCCAGTTTTGATAGCTGTTCCTGTAAGTATTGCTTTCTTTCTTTGAGGTATTGTTTGATGGCTTCAGCTTTTTGTAGCTGTTCCTTCAGTCCATCCATTTTATTCATCGCATTACCCAGCTTCTCCTTCGCATTTTTTACATTGGATAAAAGTTGAGGGTTTTCTTGTAAAAACTTAAGTGAGCTGGCCATCGTATCGAGTGAGGGAATGTATGATTTACCACCGGTGAGTTTTTTTGTCCACTCCTTTTGTCTATCCCCAAAAAGTTCTTTCGCTTTCAGCGAATCGATCTTCATGAGCTTGCGTCGCAGTTTTGCCTCCTGTTTGGCCAGTTGGTCCAATGCACGGGTTGATTGCTGTTCGATTTTTTTATTGAGTTTGGAAGTAGAGGCTGTTACCTG
>CAZGSG010000201.1:0-10954 GCA_964528095.1 uncultured Terrimonas sp. | reverse complement strand
GAAACAACATTTGGAACCGATGTTGTAGATAAAAAAAGAAGGGAAGGAATGTATTGATAGTTATGACCGTTATGTAGGAACGAAGGAACTGATGCGTTTTGCAAAAGGGGTAAGCGCCAAAACATATGATTTTGATGAAAAGGGCAATTGTGTTGAAACGGATTATATGAAGATCATGAAAATCGTAAAAGACGCTTCATTCAAAGGATATGTGGGCATTGAATACGAAGGAAATCAATTTAGTGAAGATGAAGGCATTCGTAAAACAAAAGCCTTACTGGAAAAAGTCGGGCAAATGATTTAATAATTGCTGCTTTACGATGTGTGCTCATCGTTTTAAAGATCTTTTTTAAGGACGGCCGACCTCAAAATGCTCCCTTAGCCGGATATCCATACTTGAGCTGCCGATCATGACCCGGAACCTGCCGGGTTCTATTACTGGTTTCATATTTACATCCAGCATGGTCATCATTGCTGGTGTAATAATGAACTGAATTTCTTTTTCCTCGCCGGGAGCTAAAGTTATCCGTTGAAAACCTTTTAATTCTTTAATAGGTCTTGCCACTGAAGCCAATTCATCCCGGAGGTATAACTGGGCTACTTCATCTCCCCGGTATTTTCCGGTATTTTTTATTTTACAACGGATCAAAACATTCTCGCCCGTATGTATAATGGGCTTATCGATCTGTAAAGCGCTATAGGTAAAACTGGAATAACTCAGTCCAAATCCAAACGGAAATAAAGGCTGCCCGGTAAGATCGGTATAATCATCCCCACGTCCTGTAGGTTTATGATTATATACCAGGGGAAGTTGTCCCTCTGCTACAGGGAATGTAAAGGGCAGTTTGCCTCCGGGCGTATAATCGCCAAACAATACCTCCGCTACAGCGTCCCCGCCTGCTTCACCGGGATACCAGATATCGAGCACGCTGTTGACTTTGTGCAGCCAGTTGCTCATGGTTATCGCGCTTCCGCCAACCAATAGTACTACAACAGGTTTTCCGGTTGCTGCAACCTGTGTTATCAATTCTTCCTGTAAACCAGGCAAAGCCAGTGATGCACGGTCATTGAACTCTCCTTCTTCAATACCCGCAACAATGATTGCAACATCACTTTGTCTGGCAAGTTGTACTGCTTCATTTATTTTCTGCCTGCTGCTATCATTTACACCTACATTCCATATAAGTCGTAACCATGCATTGCCAGCTGGTTCGTAATATTCGATTCGTATGGCATAGGATTTTCCTTTTTCAAAATTGTAGGAGACGAGTTTGGTAGAATAAGATTGTTTTTTCCAATTATCAATCAGCAATTGGTTGTTGATGTATAAACGATACCCGTCATTGCCATCGATGCCGATCTTATAAGTACCTGTTACCGGCGATTCAATATTCCCATTCCACCTGGCAGAGAAGAAATCATAATTGATCTTTTGCTGGTCTGGTGAAAATAAGGTCCATTGAAATTTGATCGATTCGTCAATCCTTGAAAGAGCCGGTTCACCGGTCAGCGCTACGTTATTAAAATATTCTCCTTTTAATCCCGCTGTTTTTTTACCGCCCTGGATGAAGGATAGATATTTGCCTGGCACAAAATCCCATGTTTTATGAGCTCTGCCCGGGCCAGCAGCGTACACAATTTTTGTACCTGCACCCGCTTTATCCTCAAGTCCTTTTAACAGGGAGATCTTATTATTACCCGGACCGCTATAGCCACCCAGTCTTGCTTCCACCGCGTCTACACCGATCAATGCAATTTTTTTTAACGGGTTTTGCAAAGGCAGTAAGGGTGCGCTCCCTTTTTTTACTTCTGCGTTTTTCAATAACACCATCGATGCGCGGGCTGCTTCTTTTGCCAGGATGCGATGCGCTGACAGACTCCAATTACCCGCATCCTTTTCGTTGACATAAGGATGATCGAAGAGTCCCAGTTCGAATTTGATACGTAACACCCTGGCGACTGCCGTATCAATAATGGCCTGGTTCATGCTCCTGTCAAGAAAATATTTATCAAATAAAGTATGGTGCTCATATGCAGTTTGAAAGATCACATCCAGTCCGTTCTCTATTGATTTTTTACCAGCTTCCGCATAATCAGCGGCAGTAAAATGCAGTACATTGGCCCCGCCTGTAGCGCCCGCATCTGATAATACAAATCCTTTAAACCCCCAATCCTTACGTAATTTTTCATTCAGCAGCCAGTTATTAGCTGTACAGGGTGAACCATCCAGTGAGTTATAGGCGGTCATAATACTTCTTGCACCCCCTTCCTGAACCACTGCCTTAAATGGTACAAAATATGTTTCCTCCAATAGCCGGTCATTAATATGTATAGGATAACTGTCTCTGCCACCATCGCCATGATTCACGGCAAAATGTTTAGGTGTGGTAATGATCCCCGATTGTTCGAATGCTTTTACAAAAGCGACTCCCATTGCTGATACGAGAAAAGGATCTTCACCATATGTTTCTTCCACTCTTCCCCATCTTGTATCGGTAGCCAGGTTGACGACCGGGGAAAGTATATGACGAATACCCCTTGCCTTTGTTTCAGTTGCAATTGCACCGGCTACTTTCCCCATCAGTATGGTGTCCCAGGTAGCAGCCAGGGCTATCGCCTGGGGAAATGAAGTTGCTTCACTTCGTATCAAACCATGCAGGGCTTCATCAAATGCAATAATGGGAATACCCAGCCTGGTCTGTTCTACAAAATATTTCTGAATAGCATTGATCCGTTCAAGTGTTTGTTTACCTGTTTGTCCCGGCTGATAATTCAATAGTTGTGCAGTAGCATCCTGTTGTTGTACGGTGTTTACCTGGAAACCGAAAATACCGTTCTTATATTGGGCAGGTTCATTGCCCAGGTCACCGGGTATCATAAATAATTGCCCAAACTTTTCTTCGGGTGTCATTTTTTGCAAAAGATCTTTAACCCGTTCTTCAATTGTATAAGAAGGGTTCTTATATACAGGAACTGTTTGTGCAATAGAAGCGGAAGCAATTACAAGCGTAAGAAAAAATGAGCAGACGTTTTTCATGTTAATAGGAGAGTTGTACAAAGATTTTAAATCGAACCTTAGTTCACCATTATTTCGTCAATGAATAACCATGCTTTATCGCCTTTACCGGGATGCCAGGCGGGTAATTTAAATACAGGACTTGCAACGAGCTTGATGAACCTTACTGAAGCTGGTGCAAACTTACATTCATATCCGCGTAATGCAGCCGGTTGTACTTTGACTGGTTGGTCTGGAACCTTTTTTGATAATAGTTTTAAACTTTTTGGATCATTGCCACCCCATACCTCTATCATTGCAGGCGGCATAATATAGGAGTTTACATCTACTAAGCTGCTTAGGGTTATGCTTTCAATTGATACAGGATTTTTATATTCCAATAACAGTTCCGTACGGGTCTGCCTCCAGGCAAGCCATTTGTCTGACCGGAAATTCGTTTCTCCCTTCTGAAGATCTGCCAGTAACCTGCTTTCTCCTTTATGTGAAGGATCAGGTTGGGTGATAAAGAGGATACTATCCGGAATATATTTACTGGTATAAAAATTCTGTTCAATGATATCGCTGCTGACCCATCCCGCTTTGTATGCTTTGGCGCGGATAAAGGTATTGGAGGAAATAAGGAAGTCATTATTAAAAACAGGCGAGTGCAGGCTGTCAGGCTCAGAGCCATCAGTTGTATAACGGATACCCGTTCCTTTTATATAATGTTTTAATTGAAGCGGTACAGGATCTTTGATGATCATGTTCTCATTGGCTATTAGCGGTGGCGATAATTTCAAGTGTACCGTATCCCCGTTAAAGCCAGTCTCCCAGCGGATATTTTTTATTGTACCAACCAACTGGTCCAGTTCTTTGGCGCTTATACCGGTGTTCCAGGTGTATACGGTTTTAAGTTGTGGAAAGCCCTGTAGCTCTTTTAATTGAGCAGCCGTCAGTTTTGTACCGGCAAGCGATAAAGTTTCAAGGAACTTCAATTTTTTTAGCGTGGGCAAAGATGCGCCTGTAATGTTTGTGAAACCAAGATTGAGTATCCGCAGATTCTCCAGCTCGCCAATTACCTTCATGTCCTCATCCTTTACATCCATCTTTGAAAGATCCAGCGACACAACCTGTTTTTTGATCTTTGTTAGTTCTTTTAATTGCGAAGAGTTGAACAACTGGCTGTTAAAAAAACTGACTGATAATGCCGGCGAACCCTGTGCTTCTTCAGTTACAACCCTGTTTACACTATTTAGCTCTTTAATTACCGAAGGATCTGCCTTGTCAAATGCGTACTCAACCTTAACCTGTTCACTAAATAGCTGTTTCGCTATTTGTTTAAGCGTATCTGTGTCCGGAAGATCAGCTACTCTTAGTTTAAAGTCAGCGCCTTTCCTCACCCATTGTGTAATAATGGCCAATTCTTCTGCTGATAAAGCGGGTTTGCCCTGCGGGGGCATATGTTTTTTTTCTTCTGCTGGCAGGTAGAGCCTGGTTAAAAGCAAGCCATGGTCAGGCATTGAGGCATCCCATGGTATACCACTCTTTCCCCCGCGAAGCAATAGAGCTTCCGTTTCCATGATGAATTCACCCTTTGCCTTTTGCCGGTTATGACAGCTCATGCATTTTTTTTCAAGGATCGGTTTTACCATATCCTGGTAAACGATTGCCTGCTCGGGGTCAATACTCCTTTCCTTTTCTTCCGGTAATAAAGGAGCTAATAAAAACTGCTGTCCATGTGTGATGGTTGCTCCCTGGTGACCCGTAAAAATGACGAGTATGATCGCAAGTGACGCTGTTAAAAAGGAGATCGCTTTTTTTGTTTGCGCCGATCTTCTAAAATAATACCAGGTAAGTGTAAAGATTGAAACCGCAGCGCCTCCCCATTTATGCCATTGTAAAGCAGCTGCATCATAACCTGCTTCCCTGGAGAGCAGTAGCCCAAATACAGCGGTGAGTGCAGCAGTGAATGATGCGGCCAGTAGTAATACATCTGCTATCAACCGTCCATGTTCAGTGTTGCTAATTTTCTGGCCGGATGGAACGAGTGTAAACAATGCATATAATAGAATAAGAACCAGCGGAAAATGCAGGATCAACGGATGCATGCGCCCGGCCACCTGCAGCCATGCAGGTACCGCTATACGATTTTCAAATAGCAGCAGAAATACAAGCAGGCAGTTCAGAGCGATCGAAATATTAAAACAGAGGTTTTTCCAGCGCATGTAGTTGGTTGGCTTTTATTTCATCAGGAATACAAAGGATCTGATTATACCGGTTGTAATTTATAAGGATATACCTGCCCGGAGTTCCATTGCGCTACATACAGATTCTCATCGTTGTCGATACATACATCATGCGGGTAATCAAATATTTTCTCTGTCTGGTACATTTCTTCAGGTTTTTTGTCCTTATATGAAGGCAGGTTGCCGCCAAGACTTGAAATTACCTGGTGATTTTTATCCAGTATCAGCACAAAACCTGATTTATCATTTTGCCTTGTATTCGTTTGCAATACGGCCGTGTACAGGTAATCTCCTTTTATAACAGGCCGACAAACCCATGCACCCGGTAATGGGATCGTATCGATATATACGCCATCCATTGTATATCTTTTAAAAGCGTTTTGTTTGCGGGATGTTATAATCAGGCAGGGTTTATTCGCATTCCGGTTATCAATACAAATACCATGTGCATTATCTAAAAACTGGTCGCCCTCACCCTTTCCGCCAAAATGCCGAATATAATTACCCTTGTGATCATACTGTATCACCCAGTCTTTGCCATAACCATCTACCACATAAATATCTCCATTAGGGGCAATGGCTGTTTCTGTTGGCACATATTCTTCTTCCTTTGCATACTTACCTGTTTCTTTGGGATAGTTTAAAGTCAATAATACTTTTCCATCAATCGTTGTCTTAAATACCTGGTGACGGTTATTATCACAGATAAATAAAGTATCAGCTCCATTCTCATTGAACAGGGTAAGACCATGTGCCCCGGGGTATTCATGTCCCCAGCTATTGAGCAGCTTTCCACTCCGGTCATAAATGAGCACATTATTTTTTGTTTCATTTGTTAAAAGAATAATGCGTCCTAGTTTATCCTGCACCATTTCATGACAATCCTTTACCGGATTTTGCATAACATTTGCCTGGCTCCATTTTGTATTCAGGCGATAACGTTTATTATTATGCCCCAGTATAATTTCCGGATTGTTCTTTGTTTTGAGTAAAGACGGATCGCAGATCAGGCCTGCAGTCGTGAGTCATGTTTGATGAATGAATTGTTTGCGGTCCATAGCAGGTAAAAATTCAGGATTTAAAATCAGGTTAATCTAACCGGTTAGTTTATTTTTTATTAAGCCATCAGTCCTTTGATCACATTGCCGGCCACATCCGTCAGCCGGTATCTTCTTCCAAGATGTTTGTAGGTGAGCTGTTCGTGGTTGAGTCCCATCAGGTGCATCACCGTCGCATGAAAATCATGTACATGTACCGGGTCTTTCACGATATTATATCCGAAATCATCTGTTTCGCCATATACTCCCGGTTTCACTCCACCTCCTGCCATCCAGATAGTAAAGCAGCGGGGGTGATGATCACGGCCATAATTTTCTTTGGTCAGCGGTCCCTGGCAATAATTGGTACGGCCAAATTCTCCGCCCCAGATCACAAGTGTTTCATCTAAGAGACCACGTTGCTTTAGGTCAGTGATCAATGCCGCCGATGAACGGTCTACATCATTTGCCTGTCCTTTTATTTGTGAGGGCAGACTATCATGTGCATCCCAGCCCTGGTGATAGAGTTGTACAAAACGAACACCGTTCTCTGATAGTTTTCTTGCAAGCAGGCAATTGGCTGCATAGGTGCCGGGTGTTAAACAATCAGGCCCATATAGTTTAATAATGTCTTCGGGTTCTTTGCTAAGATCTGTTACATCAGGCACAGCTGTCTGCATACGATAAGCCATTTCATATTGCTGTACTTTGGCATTGATCTCGGGGTCGCCGAACTGTTTATATGATTCCTGGTTTAGTTCGGCCAGTTTATCCAGCATTTTTCGGCGATCTGCTTTATCAATACCCCCGGGATTGTTGAGGTACAATACAGGGTTTTCTCCACTACTGAATTGTACTCCCTGGTGAATGGGATCGAGAAATCCATTGGTCCATAACTTCGAATAAACACCCTGGCCATTACCCTTGCCCTTTGATAACAATACACAGAAAGCAGGAAGGTTTTTATTCTCACTACCCAGTCCATAACTCAGCCATGATCCCATACTGGGCCGGTTTCCGACCTGTGCTCCCGTTTGAAAAAAAGTAAGCGCGGGGTCATGATTGATCGCTTCCGTAAACATGGATCTGACAAAACAAAGATCATCCACCACTTTTGCAGTATGTGGCATCAGATCGCTTATCCATGCCCTTGATTCACCGTATTGATTGAATTGAAAATAAGATCCGGCCAATGGAAATTTTTTCTGTTCGGAGGTCATACCCGTCAGTCGCTGCCCCATGCGTATCGAAGCGGGAAGATCTTCACCATGCATTTTTTGTAACATGGGTTTGTAATCGAACAGGTCAAGTTGTGATGGGGCGCCATTCTGGAATAAATAGATGATTCGTTTTGCCTTTGGGGCAAATTGCGGCAGGCCTGTCATGACCATATCTTCTTCGGCACTCCCGCCAAACAGATCGGGGATAAGCAATGATCCCAGTGCCGCGCCGCCGATACCCATTCCCAGCCGGGTCAGAAATCTGCGCCGGTTCAGGTTAAGGTGTCGTTCCAATTGTTCTTTTTCCATTATTTGCTTGTTTATACCCTGGTAAATAGAATCAGCTTTTGATCATCGCTTCTTCCATATTGTAGATCATGCTGATTACTTTCATTAATGCAGCCAGCTGATTTATATCCGCTTTTTTATTTTGCGGATATTCTCCCTGCTGAATAGTGGAAGCCGCATCCAGTTTTTTTTGCTGAAATAATTGTAACTGCTCTGTATAATAACTATCGAGTATTTTTTGTTCAGCGGCAGCCGGCTGCCGGCAAATGATCCGCCTGAATGCAATAGACAATTGACTGCTGGCAGAAGGTTGACTTGTCAGCAGCTCCTGTGCCAGTACACGGGAGGCTTCCAGTACTGCCGGATCATTCATCATCACCAGGGCCTGCAGCGGCGTATTTGTTTTAGAGCGTTTTATTTCACATTGATCGCGGTTACTTGCATCAAATACACCCATCACAGGAGGAGGTACGGTGAGTTTAATAAATGTATAAAGACCCCTGCGATACAGGTCTTCACCATGGTCCTGTTTATAAACCGCTAATTGCCCGCGACCTGAACTTGCACTTTCCCATAATCCTTTCGGTTGATAGGGTTTCACACTGGGCCCGCCGATCTTTTTTATCAATAGCCCACTGCTTGCTAAATAAAGATCCCGGATAAACTCTGCTTTTAACCGTAACCGTGGTGCTCTTGATAAATAAATATTTTCCGGATCTTTTTTTAATTGCGATGCAGATACTTTCACCGATTGACGGTAAGTAGCCGAACTAAGTACCTGTTTCATCAATCGTTTTGTATTCCACCCATGTTCCATAAAATCGGCAGCAAGCCAATCGAGTAATTCGGGGTGAGTAGGTAATTCACCCTGCATGCCAAAATCACCAGAGGTTGTCACCAAACCCCTTCCAAAGATCTCCTGCCATACAAGGTTGACAAAAACCCTTGCCGTAAGCGGGTTGTTTTTACTTACCGTCCATTTTGCAAGGCCAAGTCGATTGCGTGCATATATGGTTGTATCAAATTTCATGACAGCGGGGATACCAGCCGCTCGCACTTCTTCTCCGGGTTGATCATATACACCCCGGTTCAATAAAAATGTTCTTCTTGCGGTATCCATTTCTCCCATGACAGATACGGTCATCGCAGCTGTATCTTTTGCATTGATAAAAGAAAGCAGCTGCTCCCTGTCTGCGCTATTGATGGTAAGAATGGGGTTTTTCGCAGGCTTCGACACCGACACATCGCCTTCAAATCCCAATTCTTTTGTAGTATTAAAAAAAGCAAGAAAGGAATAATAATCTTTTTGAGAAAAAGGATCGTATTTATGATCATGGCATTGTGCGCATTCGATAGTGATGCCCAGGATTCCTTTACCAAATGTTTTGGTTTTGTCTACCAGGTATTCGATCCGGTATTCTTCCGGTATCACACCACCTTCTTCTGTGTATTTATGATTACGAAAAAAACCGGTCGCAAGTACTTCTTCCTTTGTTGGATTGGGCAACATATCCCCGGCAATCTGCCATGTCAGGAAGCGGTCATAAGGTATATTGGTATTAAACGCATGGATCACCCAATCACGCCAGGGCCATTGTGTACGGATATTATCATCCTGGTAGCCGTAACTATCCGAATAGCGTGCAAGGTCCATCCAGTGTACCGCCATCTTTTCTCCGTATGCCGGCGTTTGTAATAATTCATCAATGATCTTTTCGTATGCAGTACTGCTTTTATCAGCCATGAACCGGTCCATCATTTCAATGGTTGGCGGAAGCCCCGTTATATCCAGGCATACCCTTTTCAGTAGTCGTTCTTTGTCGGCTTCTTCATTGTGCTCAAGTCCCTGCTCTTCTATTTTATACTGGATGAAATGATCAATTTCATTCCTTGCCCATTTTTTATCGGAAGTAACAGGTATAGCTGCTTTAACCGGTGCTGTGAATGCCCAATGTGATTCATATTTTGCTCCCTGTTTGATCCACTTTTTAAATAAGCTGATCTCGTGTTCGCTCAATGCGCCCAGGTGAGAAGATGGTGTGGGCATTATATAAGCTGTATCGGGAGAAGAGATACGTTTGAATAGCTCTGATTCTTCCGGTTTTCCGGCTATCAGGGCAAAAGCTCCAGGTGTTTCTTTCAGAGGAGCAAAAGCGCTGTCTGCAATGTCTAATCGTAACCCAGCCTGGCGATGGCCTGCATCAGGCCCGTGACATTTGAAACATTTATCGGAAAGAATGGGTCTTATGTGAAAGTTGTAGCTGACTGTTTCGGGTAATTTATTCTCAGTATGCTTGTTATTAAAACAGGCAACTGTACCGCTTATAACAGCAATGATAATAAGAATGCAGGCAGCTAATCGTCGACTCATAAAATATGTATCGGTTCAGGAAGTTAACAAAAATCACCCGGATGGCAAGTGTTGTTTTTTACTCTGCAAAATTGTATTGTCAGTATTAACATGTATTAAAAATATAGGGTATGCATTTATTTTTTTGACGGATCAACGATCACCCATCGTGTAAGCATATTATCCGGCATTTCTATAACCACTTTGTAAAAGGTAGCTGGAAAGGAAGACGCATCAATCATTAGTTTACCTGCAATCACTGGCACCCGTGTAATGAAGCGGTAATTATCCCTGCCACCTGTTTTAAAATTATTTGTAATGGCCACAGAGATTGTTGCCATACCCTTTTTTATCAGTGGTTTCCAGGTAAGATAAAGATGATTGTCCCTGAATGAAGCAGCCAGGTTGATAGCAGATAATTTGCCGGTAAGACGCTGTCCGTCTATTTCCATCAACTGTTCTTTAGGGATTTTTATATCTAAAGCAGCGATCGTAGGCATGATATCGGCGATGGAAGATGTTCCTTTTTTAAAATATTCATTCAACCCTTTGGCATTGGTCACGATCCAGCCGCTGCGCTCCCGCGTCGATTGTCCCCCATGACCCCGCCCTGTTACCGAATCACGACCATGGTCGGTTGTAACAAAGATCTGCCACTCTTCGCCAAACTCTTTTTGCCTGTATTGTATGGCTTCCCACAAACGCCGTATCTGGTCATCCATCATTTCAATGGCGCTATAGAATTTTGGACTGTCGGCGGATCTGTGCCTCATATCATCGGTATATTCAAGATATACTCAGGAAAGATCGGGTGCATC
>CAZGSG010000200.1:5355-10963 GCA_964528095.1 uncultured Terrimonas sp. | reverse complement strand
TTTTTTGCCGGCATACTGTCGGGTTTACATTTACTGGCTCTTTCTAATTGACTATAAAAAATACCTTACAGGCATGATCGGCAGTACTGAACTCCGTAAAATGACTATCACAGAACACCTGTCTTTCTGCTTCTATAAACTTGCACATGCTTTCCTGTTTGTGGCGCTTCCGATTTATTTAGTAGGATTTCTGCCATGGCTTATCGGTTTTTTAAGCATGGGTCTTATTGCAGGGTTTGTACTCAGCATCGTATTCCAGTTAGCTCACACGGTAGAACATACTCATTTCCCAATGCCTGACGAGGTAACTGGTAAGATGGAAGACGAATGGGCCATTCACCAGATAAAGACCACGGCGAACTTCGCTACCAAAAACAAATTGGTGAGCTGGTTAGTAGGGGGACTTAATTTCCAGGTAGAACACCATTTATTTCCCAAGATATCCCATGTTCATTATCCCGCTATCAGCAAGATCATCCAACGTGCTTGCCAGGAATATGGTATCCAGTATATTGAATATCCAAAAGTTCGCCTGGCTGTAGCTTCACATGTTGCTTTTTTAAGACAGATGGGAAGAAATAAATAAAAGGTCTTTTGATGAAATTATACAAGAGCTTCTGCAAAGAAGCTCTTTCTTTTTGCCCTGCCAGGATTTGCGAGAAATAAAATATCATCCCCATTTTCCCCCCGCGTTTTAACCCGGTAACCAGAATGAATATCCAAATCTGGGACTAATAGTATAGGTATCTCTCAATCTTTTAACCCTGCTAAAACGCTAAAACTTAGTATTTTTGTGACCAAATTTTTAAAGCATGTCGAAAGTAAAAGTCGGGTTGGTGCAAATGAGTTGTTCTGCTAGTAAGGATGAGAATCTGCAGAAGGCAATCGGAAAAGTAAAAGAAGCTGCGGCAAAGGGCGCACAGATCATTTGCCTGCAGGAATTGTTTACTTCACTGTATTTCTGTGACGTGGAGGACTATGACAATTTCAAACTCGCCGAACCTATACCCGGCGTATCGACTGATGCATTAAGTAAGGTGGCTAAAGAACTTGGCGTGGTGATCATTGCTTCATTATTTGAAAAAAGAGCTGAAGGCTTGTATCACAATACAACAGCTGTGCTGGATGCAGATGGTAGTTATCTCGGTAAGTACCGGAAAATGCATATCCCGGATGATCCTGCTTATTATGAAAAATTCTATTTCACTCCGGGCGACCTGGGATACAAAGTGTTCAAAACAAAATTTGCCACGTTTGGCGTATTGATCTGCTGGGACCAATGGTATCCCGAAGCTGCGAGGATCACTTCGTTGATGGGCGCGGAGATCTTATTCTACCCTACCGCTATTGGTTGGGCCACTGCACAGGATGAGGAGACCAATACAGAACAATACAATGCCTGGCAAACCATTCAGCGCAGCCATGCAGTAGCCAATGGTGTGCATGTGGTAAGTGTGAACCGCGTAGGTTATGAACAGGATGGTGCCATGAAATTCTGGGGTGGTTCTTTTATTGCTAATCCATTTGGCAGTGTATTATATAAAGCTTCGCATGACCAGGAAGAAGTGATCGTACACGAGATCGATAGATCAAAAACCGATCGCTACCGCACACACTGGCCATTCCTGAGAGATCGCCGGATCGACTCATACCAGCCAATCACAAAAAGATACATAGATGATGGTGAATAAATTCAAAGTTCAAAAACAGCGATCGTATTACATTTTTAATTTTGAATTAATAACCCACAAGTGAATAAACTAATCCCGACGCCAAAACAATTAGGCTATTATTTCCCTGCAGAGTTCGAATCTCATATAGCAACCTGGCTGAGCTGGCCACATAAAGAAGCTTCATGGCCCGGGAAGATCGACTCTATATATCCGTATTATGCGCAATTCATCAGGGAACTGACTAAAGGGGAACTGGTGCGTATCAATGTGGTGGATGAGGCCATGAAGGCGTTTGCAACTGGTCATCTTCAAAAAGCCGGTGTAGATCTGTCGAAAGTCGCGTTTTTTCTGCATCCTACTAATGATGCCTGGTGCCGTGACCATGGCCCGGCATTCCTGGTAAATCCTGCTGCTGATCAGCAAAAAGTGATCGTAGACTGGGGCTATAATGCCTGGGGCAATAAATATCCGCCATTTGACCTGGACGATGTGATTCCTTCCCTGATAGGAGAACATTTCAATATCCCCGTGTTTCATCCGGGCATTGTTATGGAAGGCGGCTCGGTTGAATTCAATGGAAAAGGTACTGTTCTTAGTTCCACAGCCTGTCTGTTAAACCCCAACCGCAATCCACAGCTTAACCAGGAGCAAATAGAACAATACCTCTGTGACTACTATGGAATGGAGCAGGTGCTTTGGGTGGACGATGGGATCGTAGGTGACGATACAGATGGCCATATCGACGATACAGTGAGATTTGTAAATGAAGATACTGTGTTGACAGTCATAGAAGATAATAAGAATGATGAAAATTATGGTTTACTCCAGGACAATCTTGCCCAACTCAAAAAAATGAGGTTATTGAATGGCCGTCAGTTGAATATAATCGAACTTCCGATGCCTGATGCGGTGATTTGGGAAGAACAACGATTACCTGCTTCTTATGCAAATTTCTATATCGCCAACAAATCAGTCATTGTTCCAACTTTCCGGTGTGAAAAGGATGAGAAAGCATTACAGATCATCCAGGACTGTTTCCCGAACAGGGAGGTTGTAGGTATTGATTCTACCGAGATCATCTGGGGGCTGGGCAGTTTTCACTGTTTGAGTCAGCAGGAACCGGCGGTTTAGTGCGGGATAGCGGAGATTGGGTTCTAGAAGTCGGATGCTGGAAATTAGATAGTTTGATACCAAACAGCGTTCCGAGGCTATCGATAAAATGTCCAATATCCAGTATCTAACATCCAACATCTAATATCCAATATCCAATATTCAAGCCTCCGGATCCAGTTCTACCATTTCTCCTCAAAACACTGTAACTTGCACCGTTTTTTCAATGCAATAGAATAGAATGGTAGATTTTACGAATTACGACCCGAATTGTGTTAGTAACCCTAACAATAATATTTTCGGACTTCCCACATCGGAAGAAGATGCACGACTGGTGATTATTCCAGTGCCATGGGAAGTAACGGTTAGTTATGGATCGGGCACAGCACGTGCTCCTGATGCGATCTTCAAAGCTTCCTTACAGGTAGATCTTTTTGATCCTGAAGTTCCTGATGGTTGGAAACAGGGTTACTTCATGCGTAGCTGTGACAGGAAGGTGTTGCTAAAAAGTGATTTTCTCCGTAAAGAAGCAGAGTTATACATTGATTATATCTCAAAGGGTGATGATGTAGCCGCCAACCAGTTTATGTCGAAGACGATAAAGGATGTGAATGGCGGAAGCGAATACCTGAATACCTGGGTCTTTGATCAAAGCAAGGCGCTCCTGGAAAGAGACAAACTGGTATGTCTGCTTGGTGGTGATCATAGCATTGCATTGGGATATTATAAAGCGATCGCTGAAAAACATGGTGATTTCGGTATACTGCAGATAGATGCGCATTGCGATCTGCGGGAATCATATGAAGGATTCAATTATTCACATGCAAGTATCATGTTCAATGCCCTCAAGCAGGTACCCCAGATCACCAAACTGGTGCAGGTGGGTGTGCGTGACTATGGTGGTGATGAATGGGAATATATAAAGAACAGTGATTATCGTGTCATTACTTATTTTGATAAAGAAATAAAGAACCGGCAGTTTGAAGGCGATACCTGGAAGCATATCACCGAAGAGATTGTCAGTAAGTTACCTCCAACCGTATTGATCAGTTTTGATATAGATGGACTGGACCGGAAACTATGCCCGCATACGGGTACACCTGTTCCCGGCGGCTTCGAGGTGGAAGAAGTATTTTATCTCTTCAGGAAGATCATAGAGAGTGGCAGAAAGATCATCGGTTTTGATCTTTGCGAAGTTGGACTTAATTCAGACAATGACTGGAATGCGAATGTAGGTGCGAGGGTGTTATTTAAACTTTGTAATCTGCTGGTAGCAAGCAATTCCTGATATTCGTGTATAAACAAACTGTGCCGGGCTGAATGAGCATTCTATTGTTATGATGAAATTCGAATTGATATTAGAGAATAAAAAACGGGGATATTATCATAACCTGGCTCTTTTCATTATTGTTTTAAATATCGCTGTATTCGCGATACTGGCTTTTTATACAACTGAAAACGGGGTGTTTTGGAAATGCATCAGCGCTTTCATGGCAATAGCCGTCATTTTTGCATTGGAATGGTTTCTAAAAAAACAACAGATAACATTCAATGCCGCAAATGCTGCGTTATTGTATATCGCTTTTAACTGGATCATCCTGTCTTATTGGTGGGCGGCGGCAGTAAGCATACTGCTATGGTTATTTTATGATGTTTCCAGGAGACAGCTTCTGGTTTCTTTTTCAGAGAAAGGGATTGTGTATCCTTCTTTTCCCCGGAGAAACCTGCAGTGGAATGAACTGACCAATACTATATTAAAAGACGATCTGCTAACCATCGATTTTAAAAATAACAGGATTGTACAGCAATTGATTGAAAAAACAGCTAAACCTGTGGATGAAAAAGAATTTAACGACTTTTGCAGAATGCAATTGAAGAACACATAAACTTAACTATTGAATAATTTCTCTCCATACATTCTTTATTCGGATGGCCAGGGCAATATCTTTGAAGATACTTCTTTATACGCGGCAGGTCGTAGTGGATGGGATGCTATGCCTGTACCTGAAGAAGAATGGATCGAATTGCCACAAGGCGGCTCTTTGTATGAACTGCCCGGCAGACGCGGTATTGGAATAGATACAGAAACCGGTGACATGCGACTTTGTGAGAAAGGCTGGGCCGTTGCCGCATTTATTCCGCCTGCACATACAGGTCTGTACATCGCGGCATATGAAACAGCCGCAGAAGCCCCTACGCTTCCCTTATTCTGTTATACAGCTGTTGGTTGGCATGATGAAAAATTTTATGTGCCGGCTGTGCGCATAGAACCCGATATCCGGCAGGATAGCGAAGGATATGACCAGGAAAAAATAGATACTGGAGTTGCCCGTTTGCTTAAAGCTTACCCGCATAACCGCCTGGTGAATCATTTAGGCAACAATTGCGCATTAACGTATCAATGCCCTGCTGCGCGTAATTATTTTTTAGGAAGATGGGAATGTCCTGTACCGGCATCACCTGCCTGTAATGCCAATTGCGTTGGGTGTATTTCCTTACAACCTGATGAGGAGACAATCGTATCAACCCAGGATCGACTGAATTTTAAACCTACGGCTGAAGAGATCGTTGAATTTACGGTACCTCACCTGGAGACAGCCCCCTATCCTATCATTAGTTTTGGCCAGGGTTGTGAAGGTGAACCACTGCTGATGTGGGAGACCATTCGTGCGGCCATCCTTGAAATAAGAAAACACACACAGAAAGGAAGTATTAATATCAATACAAATGGCTCAAAGCCGGACGCAGTAAACAAACGATGCGAGGCCGGATGCAATTCCATCGAGCCATTTTCGCCCGGCCCCACCCAACCCCGTGCCCGCCCC
>CAZGSG010000200.1:0-5345 GCA_964528095.1 uncultured Terrimonas sp. | reverse complement strand
GTAAGCACCAACTCGGCACGCCGTGAAATTTATATGCCTTATTACAGGCCCAACAATTATGACTTCAATGATATCGTAGAGAGCCTGAAAGTGGTCAATTCCTTCGGTGGCTGGACCTCTATCAACTACTTTGTATTTCCAGGTATGACAGATAGCGTGGCAGAGTATGAAGCCCTGCGAAAACTGATCAGTGAAACAGGTCTGAAAATGATCCAATGGCGCAATTTTAATATTGACCCTGACTGGTATCTGGGAAAGATTGGCGCCACAGATACTGGAGAATGTATGGGTGTAAAACAATTGCAGGAATTGATACAGGAAGAATTCCCTAATCTTAAATACGGTTATTTCAATCCCCCGATGGAACGGATCAAAGGAAAATTTGAAATGGATTTCGCACACAAATGATGAAAAGCTCCGGGTAAAGCACTTCAAACTATGAACCCGGGAATACAATTAGACTTTGACTGACAAGAATATTTTAAAAGGTGTTGGCCTTGCGATATTGGCGGTTATTATCTGGTCTGGTAATTTTATTGTTGCCAGGGCTGTATATAAGGATATACCTCCTGTTAGTCTTTCTTTTTTTAGATGGGCAACAGCCACTTTAATACTACTGCCTTTTGCAATAAAAGTATTTCGCAAAGAATGGGCGGTGGTTAGAAAACATCTTCATTATTTTTTCTGGCTTTCACTTACCGGTATTTCTCTTTTTAATACGTTTGTATATGTGGGCGGACATTATTCCTCTGCTATTAACCTCGCGTTGATTGGTACTACCTCCTCTCCTGTCATGTCCATCATTCTTGCCAGAATATTTTTAAAAGAAAAAATAGGATGGCTAAAAATTGGAGGCGTACTGATCTGTATTGCCGGCATATTATTTCTCTTGTCTAAAGGCGATTTCAGGAACCTGGTAAACTTTAGATTCTCCGAGGGCGATGCCTGGATTCTGCTGGCGGCTCTTTCGTTTGCAGTGTATAATATACTTGTTCGCAAGAAGCCGATTGAAGTCTCACCACTTAATTTTCTTTTTACCTCCTTTGTATTCGGTACGCTTCTGTTATTGCCATTTTTTATCTGGGAAATGCAGTATACAGAGCCGGTAAAATGGACACCTTCTCTTGCAGGCATTATTTTATACCTGGGACTAGGGCCATCTATTATTTCATTTTTTGTATGGAATAAAAGTATCCGTTGGCTTGGTGCAGGCCGAACGGCGCTATTCGGCAACCTGATACCCGTTTTCAGTAGCCTGGAAGGCGTGCTGATCCTGGATGAACAGTTTACATTCGAACATATTATCAGCATGGTACTCGTTTTCGCAGGAGTGCTGATCGCAAATAGCTCCTTGTTTCGAAAATGACCTTCCTGAAAAGGGTATAAATGAGAAAAAGACACCCAAAACCGGGTCTAACACCCTAAATCTCAAATCTTAACATTTTATACAGAGCTATTTAAACAAGTTGCACGGCCTTTGCGCCGTTAATACACAGGTGTGAAAAACGGCGGCTTCCGCCATTGAAAATCAAGCAGTAACTTCGTATGAACAATGTAATTTCTATGTCCGCATCTTTTGAAGCAAGAAAAAATCAACAGGCATCGATGATTACGGCGGGCGTTGCCGGTCTATTACTGTTGCTTATGCTCTTCTGGAAATGGACAATACCAGCTGTTGAGCATCCGCCGGCAGACCTCGGCATATTAGTGGAGCTGAATCTGCCTCCTGACCCGGAACCGGAGTATACTCCAGCCACAGGTGGCGGTGGTGGTGGTAATCCTGTACAGGCAACTGGACCTGCGGGCACAGCCCCTGAAAGTCCGCAAACGCCGGGTGAGGATTCGAGAGATATTGAAGAAGACGAAACCGAAAAAACAACCCCTGCCATCTTACAGCCCGACAAACCCAAGCCCGAAGCTAAAAAAATCAATGAAAACAAATCCGATGTAAAGGTTGAACCTAAAGAGCCGGTTACAACACCTGCTCCCCCTCCTCCCAAACCAAAAGCTGTGCTTGGCAGAACAACCACCGGCAACGGCCAGGGCGGCGGCGCGGCAGAAGATTATGACCGTAGCGGAGGTGCAGGTACAGGTAGTGGCGTAGGCAAAGGAAGTGGTACAGGAGGTGGAACCGGAACAGGCAACGGAGGTGGTAATGGTTCGGGATCAGGAAGAGGTACAGGACCAAGGGTGTCGCGCGGGGATCGATCAATTGTAAGTTCTTACGCATTCCAGGGTGATCTTGATAAAGCAACCATATTTGCGGATATAAAAGTATCCCCGGATGGTATAGGCCAGTTTCTACAGTTTGCAAGAGGGAGTACCAATACATCTTCAGCCTATAAATCGGCAGTAATGCAATACCTCCGCAATATGAAATTCAATAAATCGGATCATGAGTCGCAGGTGACGGTACAGTTTAATTTCACCGTTACGAACTAAGTATATTTTGTGGGCATTAAATAATCAACCATGACAATGACTGTCATGGTTTTTGTTTTATATTGAATAACAAATGAGAATAGAACTGGTAAAAGGAGATATTACAAAATCGGTTGCGGACGCGATTGTAAATGCAGCCAACACTTCATTATTGGGCGGCGGTGGCGTAGATGGAGCTATTCACCGGGCTGGCGGACCAGCTATACTGGAAGACTGCAGGAGGATCATTGCAAGACAGGGCGGTTGCAAAACCGGTGAGGCCGTCATTACCACAGGCGGAAGATTGAATGCGCGCTTTGTGATACATACAGTCGGGCCTGTATGGAATGGGGGTAACAAACAGGAGGCAGAAAAGCTAGGTTCGTGTTATATAAATAGTCTTAAGCTAGCAATAGAAAATAATATTACAACGATCGCTTTTCCCAATATCAGTACCGGGATATATGGTTACCCGAAAAACGAAGCAGCTTCCATTGCAATTACAACCGTGCACAATTTTTTGCAACAGGATCTTCAATTAAAGAAAGTATACTTCGTTTGTTTTGATGAGGAGAATTACGGCATTTATAGTTCCTTATTAAAGGCTTCGACTCTATGAAGAATTTCTATTATTTTAAATGGCCGGCTATTCTTGTTTGTACCGGGTTTATTATACGGATTATTGGGGCAATGATGAAGATATTACATTGGCCCAATGCAGATGAATCACTCATGGCTGGTAAGGTTGTTATAGTAATTGCATTGTTCTGGTTTATTATAAAATTTATCCTTTTAAAGAAGCAGGGTAGTAATAACTAAGAAGCCTGGCCTTATATGTCCATAAAATAATAACAGGATTGCGGCAATAAGAAACAGTAGCCCTTCAAATTATCTGAAAAGGCCAATCAAATCATACATTTGTGAATATGAATTATCAGCAGACCCTCGACTACCTGTTTACCCGCCTTCCGATGTACAGCCGGGTCGGCGCTTCCGCATATAAAGACAATCTTGATAATACACATATACTCTGTGAATTTCTGCATGATCCGCAAACAAAGTTCCGGTCAGTTCATATCGCAGGCACCAATGGCAAAGGCTCTGTAAGCCATATGCTCGCGGCGATCTTCCAGTCTGCCGGTTATAAAACAGGCCTGTACACATCTCCTCACCTCAAAGATTTTCGAGAACGGATTAAAATAAACGGGGAAATGATCAATGAAGAGTTCGTAGTGGATTTTACAGAAAAAATAAGCCCATTGATTGAAAAGATAGAGCCAAGTTTTTTTGAGATTACTGTTGCCATGGCATTTGACTATTTCGCAAAAGAACAGGTTGATATCGCCATTATAGAAGTTGGACTTGGAGGCAGGCTGGATAGCACCAATGTTATTATTCCTGAAATATCCGTTGTCACCAATATCGGT
Source organism: uncultured Terrimonas sp. (assembly GCA_964528095.1). Lineage (GTDB taxonomy): Bacteria > Bacteroidota > Bacteroidia > Chitinophagales > Chitinophagaceae > CAZGSG01. Next base: position 1,497 of record CAZGSG010000200.1, on the reverse strand, counting down.
TGGGATCATATGAACCTGTTAGGTAATAGCCTGGAGAAGATCGCAGCAGAGAAAGCAGGGATCATAAAACCCGGTATACCTGTAGTGATTGGAGAAGTGTTGCCGGAGACTGCACCGGTATTTGAACAATTTGCGAAAGACAATAATGCCCCCATTATTATTGCTTCACAAAAAAGACAGGCCATGGAATGGAAATGGGAAAAACATGAGTTGATCATAGAAGTTGCGGAGCAACATAAAACGGATCATATAATTTATCATCTTGATCTTGCAGGTATTTACCAGCGAAAAAACCTCCTCACTGTGCTGGAGGCCTGTTTTCAGTTAAAACAAAAAGGCTGGAAACTGGATGAAACCATTATCCATACCGCTCTGAAACATGCAAAAAAAATAAGCGGTCTTCATGGTCGTTGGGAAATCATACATGAACATCCGATGGTAGTGCTGGATGTTGGACATAATGAAGCCGGTATTACACAGATACTGGAGCAGGCAGAATTGACAGACCATGACGAACTGCATTTTATTATAGGAATGGTCAACGATAAAGACATTCAATCTGTCCTGAAATTACTGCCTAAAACAGCCCGCTACTATTTTACCCAGGCAGGCATACCACGTGCATTGGATGCAGAAAAATTGCTGTTGCAGGCTGGCACTGTTGGATTAAAAGGACATGCTTATAAAAATGTAAACGAGGCGCTGAAAGATGCAAAGAACCGGGCTAAACCGACCGATCTGATTATTATTTGCGGCAGTGTTTTTATTGTGGGAGAAGTGGAGTAAGTACTGCCCTTAATAGGTCAATTCGCCCAGTTTTTCCAACGCGTACATCAACGCCGTAACATGCATCGCCTGCACGATCTTATTTTCCTTTAAGAGTTGTTTTACTTCAGCAATTGTAAATAGCTCTACGTCGATCTCTTCGTTTGGATCGAGTTGCTGATCGCTGACTTTTGTACCACCTTTTGCAAGAAACATATGCATCAGGTTGGTATTGGTAGAAGGATTGGCAGATATGACACCCATTGATTCAAAAGAAGTAAAGACATAGCCTGTTTCTTCCTTCAATTCACGCTTTGCCGCTTCTTCCATGCTTTTATCGGAGGCATCCACCACACCCCCGGGAATTTCAATGCATATCTCCCCTAATGCGTGACGGTATTGCCTGATCAGTATGATCTTTCCTTCCGCTGTTACCGGCACTGCCGATACCCACTCAGGGAATTCATATACATAATAAGGATCAACGATTTTACCCAACGGAGTTTCACACCGTTCTTTCCTTACTTTGAACCAAAGATCATTAAAGAGATATGCTGAAGAAAGAATTTTCCATTTCATAATTGTCAAAGTACTTATTATCTCAGGCATCTAATATCCACAACCTAATATCTATAATCTAATATCTATCATCCCTACCACCCCATCCTCTCCCTCAATGCAAGAATATGCGCTACATGGTGTTTGCCATGCCAGGCATACATCCCCAGCAGG
>CAZGSG010000199.1:0-11015 GCA_964528095.1 uncultured Terrimonas sp. | reverse complement strand
CCTGCAATTGCTTTCATTGATCGCAACAATCTGTTTTATGGCTGGTGGTTTTCTTACTGCCAATTTTTTACTCCCATATATTATGCGTTTATAATGCAAACAATAAAGCCAAAAAATAAAACGCTACAGGAAGACACTGACTTCGAGGTTGGGACTTCCGCTTTAGCGATCGTTGGGCCGTTAACGGTAAAAGCCATATTGGGTTATTTGTTATGCGGTGTTTTATTTGGCATCATTCTCGTGAAATCCGAAGTCATTTCCTGGTTCCGGATACAGGAAATGTTCCGCTTACAAAGCTTTCATATGTTTGGCGTGATCGGTTCAGCAGTAGCAGTAGGAATGTTATCTGTATGGCTGATCAAAAAATATAAGTTGAAAACGATATCCGGGGAACCTGTTGTATTCGCTGTTAAAAAATTTCATAAAGGCACTATTTACGGGGGACTGATATTCGGTATTGGATGGGCCATTACCGGGGCTTGCCCGGGTCCTTTATTCGCACAGATCGGCACAGGCGCTACAGTCATTGTCGTTACTTTATTAAGCGCTATTGCGGGAACATGGGTATATGGACGGTTCAGGGATCATCTGCCGCATTAACAACTTAACCGGCGATTATCCATTCTATTATACGAAATTTGCAGCCTGATCTATATATTATGGACAATAAAAAACCACATCGCGGTTACCTGGCTTCCGTAATAGGCTGTCGCTGCCCCCGGTGTCGCGAGGGCAAACTTTTTAAGAACCCTGTAAGCATCAACCTCAATAAGAATATGGAGATGTATAAAAACTGTGCTGTTTGCGGGCAGGCTACCGAACTCGAAGTGGGATTTTATTATGGTACAAGTTATGTTAGTTATGCGATCACTATTGCTATCAGCGTCTTCAGCCTGATAGCCTGGTGGCTGACCATTGGCATATCAATTGACGATAACCGGTTTTTCTTATGGCTCGTGTTTAATGCCCTATTGCTGATCAGTATGCAGATATGGCTAATGCGTTTCAGCCGGAGCTTATGGGTATCCTGGTTTGTAAAATATGACCCTGACTGGAAAGAACATCAACCTGAGGACGTATCGGAACGATTGAATACGGACCAGGGCAGCAACTGGTAATAGAATTCAAAAGTCAAAATTAAAAAATAGAACCTGTAACCTGAATAAAGTTTTCATGTTTGCAGTTCTAGTTTAAAAATGTCATTCCTGATAACTGCGTCTATTTTTGAATTTTGAATTAATAACTCGTATCATCCAGCTTCACCTTTCCCTTAAACGTCCAGAATACAAAACCGGTATAGATGCCTACCAGCGGTGTTCCAATCGCTGCAATGATCAGTAATATCTTCATTGTCTTTACAGACGATGCGCCGTTATCAACCGTAATACTGTTGGCGGCATCATTCGTGGCATATAAAAGATTGGGAAAGACCTCCAGCGCCACCATGATCAGCAGTGATGCGATAGTGATTGCTGAGCTGATAAATGCATACCGGTATTTCCCTTTTTTTAATGTTCTTGGGATGTTGGCGATGGCCAGTAACATGATCAGTGGAAAAATGAAAAACTGGGGATTCGATCTTACCCGGTCGCTCAGGTGAGGTATATATAATAAAGTGTAGATCGTTGTGATCGCAAAGCTCAGTACAAAGAAGATAGTAAAGTTTTTTGCCAGCACGGTCATTTTACGATACAGCCTGCTTTCGGTTTTCATTGCCAGATAGATGGCACCATGCATTGTAAATAGCGCAAGTGTTGTTACCGCTACCATAATAGCAAATGGATTAAAAAAACTAAGCCAGTTGCCGTTAAATTCTTTTTGTGCATTGAGCGGCATGCCCAATGCAACATTACCCAGCATCAGTCCTAATGATAACGCGATCACCACACAGGCAAAAGAATACACAATGTCCCAGGTGAGCCGCCAGATACGACCCGGTTCTTTGCTGCGGAATTCAATAGCAACAGCACGCCAGATAAGTCCGATCAGGAAAATAAAAAAAGGCACATAAAAAGCAGAAAAGATCGCCGCATAAGCAACAGGGAAACCCGCGAACAACGCGCCGCCGCCGATCACCAGCCATACTTCATTGCCATCCCATACAGGCCCGATCGCATTCAGAGCGATACGCCGGCTTTCTTCTTTTTTTAAAAAAAGATGCAGTGCTCCTGCACCAAGATCAAACCCATCCAAAATTGCATACCCGGTTATCACACCACCAAATACCAGGAACCACCAAACATTATAATCGATGCCTAATAAAGTTTCCATACATTTTATTTAGTGTGACAGAATGGGGTTATCTCTTTTTGAACCTTCATCGATAGGGTCCTTAGTTGCATAATCTACAGGTCCGTGCTTTATCTTCTTATTCAGCAGGTAAATAAACAGGACAAATAAAGTGCTGTAAACGATCGTGAAAAGTACCAGTGAAAACATCACCTGGCTTGCCTGTACATTTTTTGACAACGCGTCGGATGTACGAAGCAGGCCATACACTACCCAGGGCTGCCTGCCCATCTCCGCAGTAAACCACCCCACCTGGTTGGCGATATGTGGTAATACTACCGACCAGGCAAATACAAGCATCAGCCATCGCTTATCAAATAGTTTATTTCGCCACCATAACCAGCTCGCATATACCGTAAGCGCTATCAGCGTCATGCCAATAGCGATCATTAAATGATAAAACTGGAAGACCGCGTTCACCTGTGAAGGTCTGTCTTCGGGCCTGAACGCATTCAACCCTTTCATTGGCGCTTTAAAATCCTGGTGTGTAAGAAAAGACAAGCCTCCCGGAATTTTTAAACCACTTGTTTTCTGTTCCTTATTATTTACCCAACCGAAAATATACATATCTGCCGCCGCGCTACTATCATAATGGCCTTCCATAGCAGCCAGTTTCGCAGGCTGATTTTTTGCTACTCCATCGGCACTGCTGTGTCCGGAGATCAGCTGGCATAACGAAGCAATGAGTGCCACCGATAAAGCGATTTTAAATGCTGGAATGGCAATCTGCAGGTGTTTCTTTTTTAAAATATAATAAGCGTTCACGCTTAGTACAAGAAATGCTCCTGCCAAAAAAGATCCGAGCCAGGTATGTATAAGCCTGTCCATGCTGGAGGGGTTGAAGACCATTGCCCAGAAATCAGTGATCTCGGCTCTCGCATGCAGGCCCTCTCCTACTATATGATACCCTGCCGGCGTTTGTTGCCAGCTATTGGCCACCACGATCCATACCGCGCTGAACAATGAACCAAGAAACACCATTATGGCAGAGAAGAAATGTACTTTAGGTCCTACCCTGTTCCAGCCAAAGATCAGGATACCGAGAAAACCGCTTTCTATTGCAAATGCAAAAATGCCCTCAGCCGCCAGCGCGCTGCCAAAAATATCTCCTACATATTTTGAGTAAGTGGCCCAGTTCGTTCCAAACTCAAATTCCATAATGATGCCCGTGGCTACCCCGATACCAAAAATGAGCGCAAAAATGCGGATCCAGAACCGGGTCATCTGTTCATAGACCTTATTACCTGTTTTAAGATACATGCCTTCCATGATTACCAATATGAGCCCGAGGCCGATGCTCATTGGCGGATAGATATAATTAAAAGCAATAGTGAAAGCGAACTGTATGCGGGATAATACTTCTACATCCATGTCCGGTAGTTTTAAGCATAAAAAAAGCGAACTAAAAAGTTCGCCTTACTATAATGAATTGATGATTTGGTCTGAATATTCTATCATTGTGCTGAAATATGTTGCAAAAGTAAACAGAAACCGGTATTGTAAAAAATGAAATCTTATATAAATTCTAGCTTTTTATATCGGCAGAAAGTTTAATCAAGTTCAAAGTCCAGTAATTTCTTCGGATGAACGTCCAAGCCTTTTGCCAGTTCAAAAATGGTGAATAAAGTAACATTTGCCTCCCCTCTTTCAATTTTCCCAATATTACTAAAGTCAATATCACAGTTATACGAAAGCTCTCTCAGGGAAAAATCCTTTTTCTCCCTGATTCGTTTCAGGTTTTTCCCGAACTCTTTTAACCCCTTTTTATTGACAGATTTCGCCATTCTCTTCCGAAGAAGAAAATTGAAAGAAAAATCTGGATAAGTCGTGGGCATATAATACCACAAATTGAAATTTTATACTTTTTCTGGTGCTTTTAGTGGAAAAATGGAGTACATAATGGGTAAACCACTGATATTGGTTTTCGATTTTGCGTTTTTGTTCGTCCAAATATTTGTGGTTATAAAATACCACGGCCTCAAAATAATACCTACATTTATAAAGGGGAGTTGATTAGAAACTGAACAAAGTTTTACTACTGAAAATATAGGAATCGAACTGCCACGTAATTATTGTAAAGCGCACCTGAACCCATGACTGTGGCAAGTTATCCTACAAGATCAGTTTAAATCAGCGCTGTATATTCCGAAAATAAATAAGAGTAGTTGCGTACCATACATGGTATGTACAGGCTGTTAAAGTTTGTTCCTTTTTCTATTAATCCTTGCCGGAACCATATTCCGGGAAGCCTGCACCCGGCTAAACCTTATCCTGCATAGTTGAGCAAAGTTCAGCCTGATCCGGTTTTCCGTCACTCTTAAATTACCCGTTGTGACAAATCCTCCAAGCCGTAACCCGCATGAATATGTTATTGCCTTTCAACAGGGCAGGGAACAGGGCTTTACTTATTTTTTTACTTCCCTTTACCCTTCGCTCGTTTACTATGCAGGCCGCATTCTCAATGACCGCGCCGCTGCAGAAGACATAGTGGAAGAATCATTTATCAAGATCTGGGAACGGCATACCAGTTTTACACATCAAAATGTGATCAGGTCCTGGCTTTATACAACAGTTCGCAATGCCTGTATAACAAGACTGCAACAGGAAGAACGTCATCATGTTAAAAGAGAACAACTGGCATTTCAATACCAAAACAGCCATGAAAGTTCGGTACTGCATGATATTATCAGGGCGGAAGTGATCAGCGAAGTGCATACATATATTGAAAGCCTGCCTGCCGAATGCAGGAAAATATTCAAACTTTTATACATCCAGGGTAAAACAGTGCGGGAAACGGCGAAAGAATTGCAGTTGTCTGTAAGCACTATAAAAAATCAAAAAGCCAGGGGATTAATGCTATTGCGCAACCGCTTCCCCGATATTTCAGCCTTGCTTCTGCTATATATAATGTATCCTAATTGATAACAAAAGCATCCAGGTTAAAACAGGCCAGGTCTTATTTCAACTTTATTTGCTGTTTTTAGACCTTTTGACCTGTTAAAGAGTATTATATAAAGTCCGCCCCAACAGGGAGGCCAGCTATGGTATGACCGGTTCCAGCGATAACGAAGAATATCTGCAGACTCAAAAAGCCCGCAGGATTGCTACGCTTATAACGGGCTATATCTATGATTCGTTAACTCCCGGGGAACATGATGAACTGGATGAATGGGTAACCGAGACCGACGAAAACATGCAGCTCTTTGAAGCCCTTACCGACAATACCCGATTGCAGGAGGCAAGCCTGTGGATGGAGGAAACCGCTACTTCAAAAGCATTAAACAAAATAAAAGCAAAACTGGAATTCAGCTATCCTGCTTATGCCTTTCATTTGTTCAATAAATGGTGGCACTATATTGCAGCAGCGATCTGCTTGTTTATCATCATCGCTACAGGCTTTTATATCTATAAAAATCCCGGGAAACCTTCACCTTCCATTAGCCTTGCAGAAAAAAAAGACATTGAACCAGGCGGTGAAAAAGCTATGCTTATACTGGGCAAAGGACAAGCCATTCAGCTTGAAAAAATAGAGGATGGTATAGTGGCGATACAAGGCAATGGACAGGTGACCAAAAAAGACGGATCATTACAATACACGATCGACAATAAGATATCAGCCTCTGAAGTGATCTATAACACGATAAGTACACCGATCGGGGGTCGTTATTCGTTGGTTCTGTCCGATGGAACAAGGATCTGGTTAAATGCAGCTTCGTCGATCAGGTTTCCATCGGTATTTTCTGGCAGGGAAAGAAAAGTCGCTATTACCGGTGAGGTATATTTTGAAGTGATCAAGAATACAGGGGCTCCATTCACCGTACAGGTAAACCAGCTGGAAATAAAAGTAATAGGTACTCATTTTAATGTTAATGGCTATACAGAAAAAAATAAAACAACGATTACATTACTTGAAGGCTCTCTTAAATTGATAAAAGATGGCAGGACTTCTTTGTTGGCACCAGGACAATCCGGTAATGTGTATGAGACTGGTATTACCGAAGTACAAACCATCAATGATACCGGTCAGGCAATTGCCTGGAAGAATGGCATGTTTCAATTTGAAAATACGGGTATCCAGGAAGTAATGAAGGAAATATCCCGTTGGTATGGCGTGAGTGTAAGTTATGAAGGCAGGATACCTGATATACTCACCACAGGCAAAGCGCCACGTAATACCAGCCTGGCAAATGTTTTAAAAATACTGGCACTCAGCGGAGTGCATTATAAGATAGAAGAGAAAAACCTTATCGTATTACCATAATCCTATCGAAAAGACGGGGATACCTGATCATAAATTTAATAACTGCTACCTGGTTGCCGCAGATATATATGCTGGTGTCCAGGTATCTCAACCCGTCAAGCCTAGTGTATGAAGTTATTTGTTGCATTTCTATCGGTTGCGTTCTTACAAATGAGTAGTCAACCGTTCTCCCCGGTCTCTATTTCAGAAATAAATGCACCGCTAAAAAAAATACTCCTGCAGATCGAGCAGCAGACCGGCTATGTATTCTGGTATAACAATTCATTAATCGACACATCCGCCGTCATTGATATTACGGTAAAAGAAGCCAGCATGGATAAGACGCTTGATCTTTGTTTAAAAAACCTGTCGCTTACTTATTCCATCGTAGATAAAGTAATTGTACTTAGACCGCTTCTGGCAGAGCGACAGGCTACTGTTCTTTCGGCTACTCCATAAAGTTTCTCCTTAAGAATGATCGTTGCCGGTCTGATTTTATAAAGATCTCCATTGTAGCTTGCTATAATGGATCATGGAACTGTTATTGTATAGTTCGTCGCATTGACCCGGGGGTATAGTCAAAATGCTTACGAAAAGCTGTTATAAAACTAGTGGTTCGGCAATAACCTATAAGTGACGCGATTTCTTTAATTGGCTTATTTGTTTCCGCAAGCAGCCGGTGAGCTTCCCTCATACGTGCATTTAACAGGTGTTCAAAAATCCCTTCTTCAAATTCCTGTTTGAAAACCTGTTTCAGTCTTACTTCATTCAATTGTACCATTCCAGCCAGTACACGAATGGGAATATGTTTCATAATATCCTGCATAATGATCCGTTCAGCAGCATGTGCAGCACGGACCTCCTGCGCTGCTGGTCTTCCTTCATATGAATTATTTCTCAATAGCACATCCAGCAATAACAGCATTAATTCTTCCACCTTGTGCTCCAGGTAATATTCCCGCAAAGAATCCTGGAACGGGCAACGTTCAATACTGCGGATGATATCAATGATAGCTGGTGTGGCCCAGCGGATATTCTGCGAAAGCAAGGAAGGATCATCTGCCGACAAAGTTTCCAGAAAATCATCCAGGCCAGGGAATAAAGATCTAAACCCTTTTAATTTACCAGGTGTACACATGGCATCCACGCTGCGATACTCCTTGTCTCCGTCAAAGAATAATTGGTCTTCGTTGGCGGGAAGCTTATAAAATACAGACTGCCCTTCATGGAGACGCACTTCAGATCCCGGCATGGAACGAAACAGCCAATTATTTTTCACCGCTATTCTTGCCTTTACCACGGGAATATTCTCCTGCCAGTACAAGCCCATCTTTTTAAAGAAACGGAAAAATCCAAACCGGATCGTAAAAGGCCCTGAACGGAATTCTTCGATAAGGATCGTACCAAACTCACTCTGGCATGACCAGGCATACGAACCTGGTAGTTGCATACCTGACAAACCTGCTGGTACTGCAGGAAGCAGAACCAGCAACTCGCCCGTGGATGTTCGTATCGTTGGCCCCATAAATCGACAATATCAGTACGCTATTAAATGTTATGCGTATTTATATTCTTCAATTTAATATTTTGACAGCCATTTTTGGAAAGAAGAAAGAAAATTACAAAAGGAATTTATAAACTAAGGGTAATTGTCGTTTTTTAGTAAGGGCAAATGCTTGTACATGTATTGTATAGTCCTGTCCTGTATACAGGGGGTTTACACGGATAGACATCAAATAATAATACTGTGAAGGCGGCTCTGGCATTCATTACTTATTTAGGATGAGTTTCCGGGCAGTTCCCTTTATATTCATTTTATTCTTTTAGAAAAAAAGCATCATTATCTTCTTTTATGACTTTTGTCTCATTGAAAATATACCCGGCAATGAGGCTTAAGTTCTTAACCGGATGCGCATTAATATCCAACTCGAAACACTTGCTTCCTACCATTCCACCCTGTAGAAAATTAAAGAAATTGTTAGGAGACCGGTCACCCTCTTACTTACCATTTGTTTTAACATCATGTTCTAATCGAACTTACTGAAGTTCCGTCTTTATCTTAAAGTCGTTCGATTTTTATCGGGTCATTTTTTCCGTTTCTGACCCTGAATATGCTTAGCTTTAATTGAATTAAATTTGGTGCTCAGCACTATTGATCATTTATGAATAAAATTGAACTCGAACAAACCCGGCTGATCGGTTTATCGCTAAACGGGAAAACAACGAATACGAATGGCCAATCAAGTATTGATTGTGGGAGTTTATGGCAAAAGTTTGAAAAAGGAAATTATGCAGCACAAATTAAAGGAAAACTAAGTGATGAAGTAGTGGCTGTTTATCATCAATATGAAGGGCCCGAAAAACAATCCTTTTCTTATTTCATAGGTTGTAAGGTAGATGCTGACTCCACAATTCCACAAGGGCTCGATAGTTTAACCATTCCCCAGGGGTTATATCAAATGATTAAAGCCCAGGGAATAATCCCTGATTGTATAATAAATGCCTGGAAGGAAATAGGCGCTTCCAATATCCCAAGAACTTATCAGCTGGATTTTGAAATATATGATGAAAGAAGTAAGGACTGGAACAATGGAGAAATTGATATATACCTCTCTATTGAAAAATAACAAACAAATCGATATCAACTACATAGATAAAACCTGTACTATAGGTAAAGGTGTATATCCATATTTATTACCTATCACTGGTACGTCTTTTTAAAAAATGCCTCCAGGCTTTCAGGCGTAGCACCCGTGATCAGTATTTTGCTCATTTTTATTTCTTTTCAATATTTATAGGGCTGGGGAGATATTCTTATTGCTTTTACTATTTGCCGTGCTTAAAAAAATAGTTTTATCTCTTAAGAATGCCGCTACCCATACCAGTATTATCGGTGTCAGCGCATTCAGTGAAGTTCCATGCGATATTTCAGTTGCCAATGCACCGGCGAAATAACAGGACACTAAAATAAACCCGATCTTCATCGTCCTGGGATAGGCAAACAATGCGGCAAATACAATTTCCATCAGGCCCAGCGGAATGATGTATTTGGCGACACCGACTTTTGCTAATGTATCTACGATCTGTTCACCCCCTGCCAATTTCATGATCCCGCTAAGTACGACCAGTCCAACCGCAAGCACAGTAACAGCAATTGTTATAATTTTTTTCGCTTTCATTTTTCTTTAATTAATCACGTAAAACTAAGTAAGTTTGCTTACCAAATGTTAGTAGTTACATAAAGGTTAGCGCTTACATCCATGTTAGTAATACCACTCATATGATACAAAAGGCTTTTTTCAGCAGTAGCTCAAAATCAGCAAAACCCACTAAACAGCAATGCACAGCAAGTCTGAATGCGGTCGGAGATGCTTTGTATGTAATTGGAGGAAAATGGAAGCTCCGGATCATTATCGCTCTCTCTGAAGGCAGTATGCGGTTTAACGAGCTACAGCGTTCCATTCCGGGCATTTCCGCGCGTATTTTATCAAATGATTTGAAGGATCTTGAAATAAATGGGTTTATCAGGCGCAATATTGATACAGGTACACCGGTCATTGTGGAATATCAATTGACGGAATACAGTCAAACACTTGAGAAAGTAGTTCAGTCACTTAGTGAATGGGGGGCTATACACAGAGATAAAATAAGAAAAGTAAGTGGGATAAAGTAAGCTGAACAATACAATCAATATACTTAGCTTAGTCTACCATTTGATCATTATGCTTTTTCATTTTATAGAAAAAGTCCTGCAATTAAATGCCTTGGTAGATAGGTAATTGTAATTTCAAAAACGGCTTGAAGTTGCGGAGAAGCCGATTTTGCTAAACCTTAGAGGTTTCTCTATAATTTGTTTTAACACGGAACCACAGGTGGTCATTCTTATTATTTATGCAGAACTATGTTCCTGATTTTGGTTTGCAATTAAAGTTCGGAATAAGGAGGCACGGACAAATACCTCAAATCTTCGTATTACACTATAAATACTTTAGGCCAGGTTAGGTGCTGCTATGGTTATTGGTCGGGTTATAGGGCTACTTATCGGAAATTGTTGGAAAACCCAGATGTAAAACGCAATTTTTACAGCCTAAAATGAGTGTAATGATCCGTGTTCTGACCCTTTTATTGTTGCTTTTGCTAACTACCCGGCAGCTTTTTGCGCAACCTGTACAGAAGCTGGTTAAAAAGAACCTGGATGATCAAACTATTGTAATTCCGGGTGCTGGCAGCGAGCCGGGTATCGGTAATAATGAGGGTACTCCCACCGGTACAGATTTCAGACTTCCTCCCGGACTTCGTTTTGTAGATAGACCAGGCAGGGCTTTCGATCCGGATATCAAAAAATTGCATGGCAATGCCAATACATTTTATGCGGATGTGAATATTGAGATTAACAGGGACAGTATTAAAGTAGGAGCTCCCGTCCAAATGACTTTTAACCCCGGTCTTGTAATGTTGGCAACAGCTCCAAGCCGTATTCAGAATG
>CAZGSG010000198.1:545-11096 GCA_964528095.1 uncultured Terrimonas sp. | reverse complement strand
TAAACAGATAGCTCAGCTCTTCCTTAGCTCATTTACTCCTTAGCTCTGTGTGAAAGCCCTTACATCTGTTTTAAGCTAGCGGGAGAATTATACAATTCCATTTGGTGAGGTTTAGTTCTATTGTAGAATGGGAAAAGGAGCAAATCCCGGTGTTTTAAGCTTGCGGATCTCAGGAGAGTGTTTTACTAACCTGCCCGATCATGACCCCGTTATGCCATACCTGGAAAATATAGTTTCCTTTCTGGCAATCTGATACATCGAGTGTGAACAGTAATTTCTTTTGTTCACCTTTCTCGTAGTCGAATTTTATTTTGCGGGTAAAATTCTTTTTTCCGTTTGCCTTCGTGTCGAAGGAGCCGGAATCCCAGACATTACTTCGGAGTACCTGTCCATCAGGTTGAAGAAGCACTATTACAGCCTCCGCGTTAGGAAAGGGGCTAAGGTTATTTTGTACAGTAAAAGACGCAACTAATTTATCGGCATTCTTTGCTTTGGAGGTTTCCGTCTCTTTACCTGATTTTACATCAATGGCTGCCAGCCGAAGTTCGGAGCTTACGAAAACAGAAGCGAGATTTACTTTTTCAGTGAGTGATTGATTTTCTTCCGTGAGACGTTTTACATTTTTCTGTAAGCCATCAACTTCCTGGGATAATTGCTGAAGTGTGTTGGCGAGCTGTCCTTTTTCCTGTTCAATTGAAAGGTTCTGATCATTGAGCTGGTCGACCATCACCTGCAATTCATCCCGTTTTTGCCGGGCAATTTTAAGGTCCTCGCGTGATGCGCTCTTGTTGTTGATAATGCCGGAGATCTCTTTTTTCAATTTCTCTATTTCCGCAAGTTTTGTCTCCAGTTCGTATTTAAGGGAATCTGCATTGGTGGTAGAATGACCGAGTTGGGTATCCAGTTTACTAAGTGAGTCCGCATATATTTTTTGCAGTGAATCTTTTATGAGCGAAGCTTCCCTGGCCGGGTCATTTGCAGGAAGTAAGGCTGTTTGCCGGGAATAAGAAGCTTTATCATATAGATGATAAAACCATGTCCCGATCAGTACTACAGACAAAAGAACAAGCAGTAGTGATTTTGTGTCCCGCATAGTATAGCTCTCGTTTTAACCGGCGGAAAGATAACTATATTCAGCTAAGAGGTAAAGGAGAAAAGAAGAATCGGGTGTCTTTTTTATCTTTTTTTCCTGGCCTTTTAGCAAAAAAAACCGCCCCACTTAGAAAGCGGGACGGCTGTGTTGCAGGAGTGCAACTGCTTTTAACCGAATAAACCACCTTTTTTCAGAGTTCTCACGCCTTCGCCGATTTTGAACCCGTTATGATATACTTCAATTTTGTAATCGCCTCTTTGGAAATCATCCTGACGGATAGGGAAAGAAACCGCTTTACGTGTACCCTGTTCGTATTCTACAGGAACTTTGGTCGTAAATGCTTTTTCACCATCGTTGCGGGTAGTAAGGGAAGCAGATGCTAAATCAGCATTTGAAACCACTTTACCATCAGGAGCTGTTACGATAATATACATATCAGCTGGGCCTGATTTCGCGATACGGTTTTCTACATCAAAAGAAACTACCAGTTTGTCTACACGTTTTGCAGTAGTAGTCGCTTTTTCCTTACCATTTTTCTTTTCGTTAACCGGAGTGATCGCGATATTAGAAGCGCTGAATGTAGAACCTACATCCAATGTTGAAACCAGTTCTTCTTTTTCAGCTGCAGATGTTTGCAGGTTTTGCTCTAACACTTGTTTTTCAGAAGAAAGTTGTGTGTTGTTCGCATTCAACTCCTGGTTTTCACCAGTCAGTCTTGAAACTTCTGCTTCCAGTGAAGAAAGCTGTGTGTTCAGTTCCGCGATCATTGTTCTTGCTCTCTTCAGGTCAGCTTCTGTTGCATTTTTATCATTCAGAATCCTTCTGATCTCAGCCTTATTTGCTTCCGCTTGTTTCTGCAATGAGCTTTTTTCACCTTGCAGGTTATTGTTAGCGCCAGTAATAGAATCCAGGCGCATTTCTGCATCATCGTATAGTAATTTCAGGGAATCCCTTTGTGACATGTAGCTTTCAGTTTGTACCTGTGCTACGGCCATTTTTTCACCGGAGTTGTTTTTGTCATATAACAAATAACCCCAGGTGCCCAGCAGTACTGCTGCGAGTACGCCAATTGTAACATTTTTTCCGGTCTTATTCCTTGGTGCAGGATTCGGATCCTGTGGAGTAGCTGATGGATAATTCGTGTTTGCCATAATAGATGAGTTTAAATAAATAAAATTTGGTTTATAACGGAAATGGAATCTTAATGGTCTGGTTAGCAACGGCCTATATTCAAGCTGCGTTACGGTTAATCCATTTGCGGTATCAAATTCCGAAAACCGTGCCAGAAAATATTGGTTGCACGAAAGAATGTTAATTCTATCCGGAAAACTGTTTGCCGATAGCCTGTAACTTAGCGGCTTATGGCAGTTGAAAAAATCATCGCGGAATGGAAAAAAGGCAGCTTTAAGCCAGTCTACTGGCTCGAAGGTGAAGAAGAATATTATATCGACAAGCTGATGAATTATGCCGAACACCATATTTTAAGTGAAGCGGACAGTTCCTTTAACCTGACCATTTTTTATGGGCGTGATGCTAACTGGGCAGATGTATTGAATGCCTGCCGTCGTTATCCCATGTTTGCCGAAAGACAGGTGGTACTGTTAAAAGAAGGCCAGCAAATGCGGGATATCGAAAAACTGGAACCTTATGTAGAAAACCCGCTTTCATCCACCGTTTTTGTGGTTTCCTATAAAGATAAAAAAGTGGACGGTCGTACCAAATTTGCCAAGACCATCAAAGAAAAAGGTGTATTGATCAGCACCAAAAAAATCTACGAAAACCAGTTGCCGGAGTGGACCCAGGAATTATTAACATCCAAAGGACTGGCAATTTCTCCCAAGGGATTGGCTCTTTTTGTAGACCATATTGGCAATGACCTGACGAGGATAGACAACGAAATTGAAAAAATATCCGTCAACCTTGGGAAGCGGAAAACCATAACGGAAGAAGATATTGAAGAGTTTGTAGGTGTAAGCAAGGAATTCAACGTATTTGAACTACAGGCAGCCCTGGCCGCCAAGGATATGGCCAAAGCGATGCGGATAGTTCAGTATTTTGAAGCTAACCCGAAAGCAGCGCCCATTCAGCTGATACTGCCTTCACTATATGGTTTTTTCAGTAAGGCGTTTATGGTTTTTGGCAGTCCCGCCAAAGACGAAAAAGCGGTAGCGGCCGCAATAGGTGTTAATCCTTTTTTTGTAAAGGATTATTTGCAGGCCACCCGGTTATATAGTTATGAAGGAATTGAAAGAGCTCTTTTGTTATTACATCAATACAATCTCCGGAGCATTGGTATTCACAATGCGGGAGCGGAGGATGCTTCTTTGTTGAAAGAAATGATCTTTAAAATGATGGCCTAAACTCCATTATTCACATAAATCAACTTATTTTGCCTCTTTAAAAAGAAAAAGTATCTCTTAAAAATCACACATGAAAACAGTATTGACTATTTTAATTGCAGTAAGTTTTTTATTAGCAGGATGTTTTGAAACCACCCAGGAAATAACCCTAAAAGATGATGGGAGCGGGGTATTCAGTAATACCAATGATATGAGCTCATTGCTTGCCGTGGCAAAACAAATGGGGAATAAAGAAGATATGGGTAAAATGAATGAAGCTGCTATTGACACCTCTATTTCCCTGGCGGTAATGGCCGATAGCCTAAAAGATATTAGTGCGGAGGATAAAGAACTGGTGAAAAAAGGTTCGCTTAAACTGAAGATGGATATGTCGAATGATAAATTCATTACTACCCTTATTCTTCCATTCAACAAACCAGAACAGATAGGCACGCTGAATAAGTTTGCGGATGATATGGCTCAAAAAATAATGATGAAGCAACTGGCAGGCAACGAAAAAAAGCCGGAGGGAATGCCTGACGATATGCCGGCAATGGGATCTATGAATGATTACTATGCCGTGACTTATACAAAAGGACTTATCGAAAAAAAACTGAACAAAGAAAAGTATGCAGGCGTGGACTCTGATGAAAGCATGCAGGGCCTGAAGGAAATTTCAGGAATGGGTATGCCAATGAACAATACAACGATACTGAACCTGCCACGCCCAGCAAAAAAAGCGGAAGGCAAAAATGTAAAACTATCTGAAAATAAAAAGACAGTAACTATTGTAGCTTCTGCTGAAGATTTTTTTGATGATGGAACTAAGCTTGAATTCAGGATTGAATATTAATTAGAATTGATGCTGATGACCGGATGAATTATTTTTTTCCAAATAATAATTAGTACAGAAATAAGTATAAAAAAGGCTTCTATATCGGAAGCCTTTTTTTATAGCAGGATCAGAGTATTTCCAGGCTTTTCACCTTATCCAGATCTATCTGTTTTACAAGATCTTCCAACGAGTCAAATTTGATCTCTTCCCGCAGGTATTTTTTTACAAAAACTCTTAACTCACGGCCATAGATATCACGATCAAAATCAAAAAGATTTACTTCGATCACTCTTTTCTTGCCGTCGACGGTAGGGCGAAAGCCAATACTCATCATGCCTTTTAAAAGTGGTTCCGATTCACCCGCACCATCACTGCTCAGTAACCTTGCATACACCGCATAAATTCCATTACCAGGAATTATCTTTTCTTCATCCAGTATTTTCAGGTTAGCGGTGGGGTAGCCCAGTTGTCGTCCCAGTTTGTCTCCATCTACTACCAACCCGGAGAAAAAGAAATCGTAGCCTAACAATTTATTGGCAGTATCAGTATCATTATGCAGGATGGCTTCCCTTATATTGGTGGAACTGATGGAAATATTTTCGAGTATATGTTTAGGTATTTCCCGGATCTGGTAATTATATTCTGCCGCATGTTTTTCCAGCAGGCGGTAATCGCCCAGCCTGTCCTTACCAAAACGATGATCATAGCCGATTATAATAGTATGTGGCCTGAATTTATCTACCAGGAAGTCTTTTATATAGTTTTCTGCCGGCTGGTTGGCAAACAGTTCAGTAAACGGCACTACTACCAGATGGTCGATACCAGCCTGTTCCAGCATCTCAATCTTCTCCGGCAGGGTATTGATCAGCCGGATACCAAGGATGGTAGAGGATACAATTTTGCGGGGATGTGGATGAAAAGTAATGATGACGGTTTCTCCGTCCACGTTAGCGGCTTCCTCCTTCATTCGCCCCAGGATCTGCCGGTGACCTTCATGTACCCCGTCAAACGTACCGATGGTGATCACCGCATTACGGAAAATAGGCAGGGTATCGATATTCCTGTGTACTTGCATAAAAATCTTCCTGTTATTATTACGCTGCGAAGATAATTATTACTGATCCGATGTCAATTATTACTGGAAACCATCTCAAAAGTGTTTTTAATAGGGCATAGCTCGTGTATTCGATAGGGATTTCAAAGGAGCTAACAGAGAAAATGAGCGAAGAGCTTAGCTGTTTGCGCAGGGTTGAGCCACGGAATATTTTACTGTGTGAAAACAGCCAGCTACTATATGCGTTTATTCCGGAAACCGATGGTAAGGCTGGCCATTTAATGAAGAAATACTTTTGAGATAAGTTCTAATTACCCTGAAAGAATTTAGTTAGTTTTGCGGCTCAATTTCGTACATGAGCCTGTATTCAAAACGAGGAGTTTCCGCGCAAAAGGAAGAAGTGCATGCCGCTACCAGGAACCTGGACAAGGGGCTTTATCCAAACGCATTTTGTAAAATATATGCCGATGTGTTGTGCGGTGATAAAGATTGGGTAAATGTGATGCATGCGGATGGTGCGGGCACCAAGAGCATTCTTGCATACCTGTACTGGAAGGAAACAGGAGATGTGTCTGTATGGAAGGGGATTGCCCAGGACGCTATTGTCATGAACCTGGATGATCTTCTTTGTGTAGGCATCTACGATCAGCTGATTTTTTCTTCTACGATCGACCGCAATAAGCTGGTGATCCCGGCAGAGGTACTGGAAGCCGTGATCAATGGCACACAGGAATTCTTTGACTCCATGAAAGAGTTTGGCGTAAATATCACGTTCATGGGAGGAGAAACGGCAGATGTAGGAGATGTGGTGAGAACGATTGCGGTGAACGGTACAATGACTGCCAGGTGGCCGAAATCAAAACTGATCACCAATGAAAAAATAGCCCCCGGCAATGTTATTGTAGGACTTGCCGGCTATGGACAGTGCAATTATGAAACGGTTTATAACAGTGGTCTTGCCAGTAATGGTCTTACCAGTGCAAGGCATGATGTGCTGGATAAATCGTATGGAGAGCGTTTCCCGGAAAGCTATGATAATTCATTGCCCGGATCCGTTGTTTATATTGGTCCACATAAAATGACAGACCGGCTTACAGGAAATGAGCAAGCGGCCGAAAGCAGTCGCACGATCGGTCAGTTATTACTTTCACCTACCCGCACGTTTGCACCTGTGATAAAAGAACTGTTGGAAAATCATTTCAACGCTATCAGTGGGTTGATCCATTGCAGCGGAGGCGGACAAACCAAATGCCTTAAATACCTGCCCGGGAATATGAAGATCGTTAAAGATAACCTGTTCGATCCCCCGGTCATCTTCCAGTTGATACAGGAAGCAAGTAAATCAGATGACCGGGAGATGTACCAGGTATTCAATATGGGCACAAGGTTAGAGATCTATACGAATGAACAGGATGCTGAAAAGATCATATCTGTAGCCCGTTCGTTTGGTGTGGACGCAAAGGTGATCGGAAGAGTAGAAGAAAATGCCAGTAAGGAAGTGCTGATAAAGACTCCTGCAGGAGATCTTAGCTATCAGGGCTGATTATTTTATCGCTACCAGGGTTGGCTCCGGCAGTAATAAAGCATCGAACCCGAATTCTCCAAGCACCTCGTTATTGTCTTTATTGAATAATTTCACGAGCACTTTACCGGGAGTATTTACGCGCACGACAAGTTTATTGTCCCGAATACTGATGGTTCCCTGCGAGATCACTCCCTTCATATTTTCCGTTTTTAAAGCGCTGTTACTTACTTCTAACGGATTATCGATCCCTACATATAATACAGCAGGTTGCCTGGGTAGTTTACTATTATTCAGGGTGACTTTTGTAATTGGTCCAGGCCTGTTTAATTCTTCCAGCGAGATTGTCAGAGGCTGTATATAATATTCTTTGGTATTCGCAGTTGATATTGCGCCGGGCAGCATGCCCTGTATATTCTTTATAACAGCGATCGAATGGCGCGCGATATCTGAGTTCACATAATTCAGTGCTTTGATATCTGAAATGCTTCCATTCTCATTTTTTGTAAACTGGATAAGCAGGGGATAGCTGCCTTCTTTCCAGCCATCATTTACAGCTACCGTCGCACTCACATTCCTTTCCAGGAATTTGCGCCATTCTGGTGAGTTGCCTTGGACTGGTGGGAGAGAAGAACTGATTGTTTCAGGAGGAGTTTTCTTTATAGGGCCGGAAGGAATATACGCAACGAGCACCACTTCGTTCAGTGTGCGGGTTGATGAGCCGGCGGTCGTTATGCCCAGGCCTTTAAAATCAATCCGCTGTTTTACATAGGCATTTACAGGTTGGCCATTCACCAGGGCAGGAGACCAGTAAGGACCTTTTTTTATTAATCGAATAGCTTCCTGCTCCATGCCATAGCCATGATTGGTTAGTGGTTGTATGTCCCGGATACTGCCATCTTTATTGACAATGAATTGTAGGTATATCGTATACAGTTTTGCGGGAGCATTATTTTTCGCCGCTATTTCTACGTCAAGATTTCTCTTAAGAAATTGTTCCCATTTGTCTTTTCCTCCAGGAAACATGGCATCTATTTCTACTTTTTCATACACATCGGTATTGAGTTTACTCTTTACACTTGCAGGAACGGTATCGTGGATACCTGGCACACTATTCTCAATAGTGGTAACAGCAGTACCAGCATATTTTACAAGCCCTTCGAGTATCTTGCGTGCTATCTTTTCCTGGTTTTTGGGATCGGTAATAAATGCGAGGTCGTCGGGGTTGGTCATCATGCCGCATTGCAATAATACGGAGGGAACGGAAGTTTTGTCCAGCACATAAATATGTTGTTCTTTCCTTGTCTTTATCTTAGTATCTGTTTTATAAACAGATCCCAGTTCATCCAATATGGCGGCAGCAAGTATTTTTGCTTTATTATCCTGTTTGGTATTACTAATATATGCTTCGATCCCTGAGTTGTTTTTAAGAGGAGTTGCTTCACCATTTATATGAATAGATAAAAAAGCATCGGCGTTGGCCTCATTGGATATTTTTACCCGCTGCTTCAACCCTTCATCCACGGACACAGCCGCACCGGGAAGCTTATCGTCTTCTCTTGTCATAACGATTTTTACATTGTACTCCGGGGCGAGTGTTTGAACGGCTTTCGCGATTTGTAATGAAATGGTTGCTTCAGTATATTTTTCATCACGTGTTCTTATGCCCGGATCAATTCCTCCATGGCCGGCATCCAGTACAATCGTCAGTTGATCTTTTAATGCAATGACAGGCTCTTCATTACGATTTTTATAATTAAAGGCAAATAATCCTATTACCATTGCGGCAACCGGCAGTACAAGCATTTTGCGCAGGTACTGGTAACTTGTTTTTTGAGATGTGGTGATCATGGCTATACGTCGTTTAATTTGGTTATGGAAAAATGGATTCACAAGTGATTGTTTTGTTTTCAATACCTGCATAAGCAATAGTTCCGCGTATTCCCATTTATTATTCCCTTCCGATGCATGTTGGTCTGCCAGGAATTCGTGGATGGCTTTGATCTCTTTACGGATCAGGTGAAAAAAAGGATTGATCCAGAAGATCAGGGTAATGATTTCGAGAAACAGTACATCTGCACTGTGTTTTTCCCGGATATGAAATAACTCATGCCGGAAAACCTGTTCTCCTTTGACCGACTCTATATCGATATTCCGGTCCCAGAAAAGCCAGCGGAAAAATGAAAAAGGTGTACCCGGAGCATTGGTGTTTACAAAGTTCAGCTCAGTTGTTCTGCTGACCGGGTTATTTTTTATAAGCGAACGGATCTTTAGCAACGAAATAAGTACCCTTAATAGTAACAAGGCTGCAATGGAAATATAAACGGTCGACAATATGTTTTGCCAGGTAAACCAGGATTCGCCGGCATCGTTTAATGGTGTTAATACGGAAGAGGTTTCTTCAGGTGCACCATAAGAAAAATCCGTCAGTGTCTGTAACACAAATGAAGGGGTGTCTGCTGTATCGAAATAAACAGGGATATTGATAAATGGAATGGCCACACTGATGATCGTTGCTGCCAGCAGGTAAAAGCGGTTGTACTGGTGGAACTTTTTGTTGCGCAGAAAAAAATGATAATAACTATACAGGATACCTGTGGCAAGTACGATCTGCAGTAAGGCAAAGAGTAGCGTTTTCATTTAGTCGATTAATGTTATGCTTAATTATCCTTCTACCTGGAATGTAATGGGTTGTTTACGGTAGGCTGTTACCTTTACCCCTTGTTGAATAGCGGGTAGCCATTTAGGTCCTGTCTTAATCACCCGTATTACTTCCTGCTCAATCCCAAAACCATGATTGGTCAGTGGTTTAATATCCGAAATCGACCCGTCTGTATGAACTACAAACTGGATAAGGGCTGTATAGCTTCCTTTTGGCGCTCCATTTTGAGCTGGTATTTTATTATTCACTGTCTTTACGAGGAAGTCACGCCATTTTTCCACTCCGCCGGGAAATGCAGCTTCTATCTCAACCTTCTCAAACACAACAGGAGTTTCAACAACCTCCCCGCTCTTTGTAGCAGTGGGCACAGCAGTATGATGTGATGAATCAGGTATGCTGACTTCTCGTACTAAAAGATCACCTGCTTCATTTTTGTCATTTTTAGATGAACAATTTACTGCAATGAGGGTGATAGCGAATAAGGCAACAGGCAATATCATTACCTGGCGTAAATGGCGATAATTTGTTTTAGAAGAATAGATGATCATGGCTATACGTCGTTTAATTTGGTTATGGAAAAAAGGGTTGACTAATCGTTGCCGCGTTTTCAATACCTGCATTACCAGCAATTCAGCGTAATCATGGGCGTCTTCATTATTGGTTGCCACGCGGTCGGCAAGAAACTCATGAATAGCCCTGGTTTCTTTTTTTATCAAATGAAAAAAAGGATTGATCCAGCAAATGATGGTAAGTAATTCGAGGTATATAAT
This sequence comes from uncultured Terrimonas sp., assembly GCA_964528095.1. Taxonomy (GTDB): domain Bacteria; phylum Bacteroidota; class Bacteroidia; order Chitinophagales; family Chitinophagaceae; genus CAZGSG01. The sequence continues at coordinate 821 of CAZGSG010000198.1, read as the reverse complement.
ATCCCAGCTATGCTTTTGCCGGATATGGACCAGTTCATGCCGGAATACCCGCTGCCCAATTTCTGAATTGATCGGCAGGTTTTTATTCCAAAACAGCCATCGAAAGAAAGAGTAGGGGGTGTCTTCTTCATTGGTATTGAACAAAACGATCCCGTCCATTTTTTCAGCAGGGGTATTGACAAACAAGCGAAAGATTTGTGCCAGTCCCAGGATAAACCGGATGAAAATAAAGCCCGCTATCAAAATATACGACAGCATCGCAATATTTTCTGTTGT
>CAZGSG010000198.1:0-535 GCA_964528095.1 uncultured Terrimonas sp. | reverse complement strand
TGTACGATTATCTGTGGGTAGAGAGGAAGCGTTTGTTGCGGCTTTGGCCATTTGGTCGGGCCGAATGATGGCCAGCAGTTGTTATACAGCAGCAATATCCTGTGGGGTAGTAAAAGAAACAGGTATAGAGCTAAAGGGAATAAGCAGGCTTGCTACAGTGGATAGTAATAAATAAAAACGATTGTACTGATGGAACTCTTTATTCCTTAGAAACAGGTGATAGTATCCGAAAAAAATGCCCGATACCAGCACCACCTGCAAAAAGTAAATAAATGCCAGGTTCATTTTTTAGTGTTTTGTTGTTTTTTAATCTGCTGCAACAGAGTTTCCAACTCCTCTACCGAGATATTATTTTCCTTTACAAGAAAGGAAACAACATTGCTGAAAGAACCTTCAAAATATCCTTTCACCAATTGTTTCATGCTTCGTTTTGAATATTCATCCTTTGTTACAATGGGATAATACTGGTGTTGCCGGCCCATGACGTTCACGGCTACAAATTCTTTTTCAATAAGGATCTTTAAAAGAGTGGCCA
>CAZGSG010000197.1:0-11096 GCA_964528095.1 uncultured Terrimonas sp. | reverse complement strand
GAATACAATTTGGCACCTATGCCTGCACCAATTGCGGCGCCTACGCTTCCATCGCAGTTATACAATTGTACCGGCACACCGGTTGCGTTCACAAATGAAGAAGTAAATACTTCACTCAGGAACATGTTTGATTTACCGGCGCGGATCACCGCAGGACTCATTCCATTTTCCCGCATAATATCAAGACCATACCGGAAAGCAAAAGCGATTCCCTCCTGTGCAGCCCGATACAGATGCGCATCCGTATGTTTATTAAAATCTACCTGCAGAATATGTGCCCCGACCGTTTTATTATTCAGCATTCTTTCCGCGCCATTGCCGAATGGCAGTATTATTACCCCATCACTACCCGGTTTGATTTTTTTAGCGGCTTCATTCAACTGGCCATAACTGTACCGGTCACCCGAGATATTTTTAATCCAGCGGTTCAGAATACCTGTCCCGTTGATACATAATAAAACCCCCAGTCTTTTTACTGTCCTGGTGTAATTAACATGGGCAAATGTATTCACCCTCGATTGATTATCATAAGCAAGCAAATCACTCACACCATAGATTACGCCGCTTGTACCTGCCGTTGCAGCCACTTCACCTGGTTCAAGTACGTTTAATGACAAAGCATTATTGGGCTGATCGCCTGCCTTATATGCAACGGGAATACCAGCCTGTAATGATAAAGAAGCCGCAACAGCGGCAGTCAGTTTTCCGTGTTCATCAAACACTTCTTTCACGGGAGGAATGAAGGAAGTAGCAAATCCGAAATATCCGAATATGTCTGCCGATAATTCGTTTTGCTTAAAATCCCAGAATACGCCTTCTGATAAAGCAGCTATACTGGTGGTAATACTGCCGGTGAGCTTCATGGCTATAAAATCACCGGGTAACATTATCTTATCAATCTTTTCGTAAATGGCCGGTTCATGTTGTTTTACCCATGCCAGTTTGCTTGCTGTAAAATTGCCGGGAGAGTTCAATAAATGAGCAAGACATTTCTCTTTTCCTATCTCTTCGAAAGCTTTATCGCCTGTTTCAACGGCGCGGCTATCGCACCAGATAATACTATCTCTTAGTACTCGCTGCTCTTTATCAACAAGCACCAGGCCATGCATCTGGTAAGCAATACCGATCGCTTTTATATCTTTTGGATCGTACCTGTGTTGCGCATGTAATTTCAGGATTGCCTGTTGCGCATGCTCCCACCACATTTCCGGTGATTGTTCGGCCCATCCGCTCTGCAGTGCAGTAATGCCGGATTCTGTGTCCGGATAGTGCGCTGAAACCAGGCATTCCTGTGTTTGCGCCTCCACTACCGAAGCTTTTACAGAAGAGGTTCCGATATCCAGGCCTAAAAGAAGCATATTGGTAATTAATTATAGTTTATTGAAATAACAATCCTGCCAGCATTACCAGTTTCTATTCTCATAAATGAGCAGGTAAAAATGCAGTAAAAAGTTGACGGTACCCCGAAAAAACCAAGGCAAAATAAATAGATTGAAAAGCCCCGTCCTGTATGTTATGAGACCGGTATAAACAGGAACAACTTCTTTCAAAAAAATGGATAAAACACATGAATTATTAATCGTTGCTTTTGATAAAAGAAAGCGCTTGGGGGCAGGTTGACGGGGCTAATATCGGCATTAATCCTAAAAATGTAACCGATTACATTGCCTTTTTTTCATTTTCTTTTCGATAGCTTTACACGCAGCACGTAAAAGATTATGAGCAACGGCAAAGAAGTGACTATTTACGATCTGGCAAAGAAGCTGGATGTTTCTGTGGCCACCGTGAGCAGGGCACTGAAGGATGACCCGGTGGTGACAAAAGAGACCCGGAAAAGAGTGGCTGCCCTGGCTGAAGAAATGGGTTATCGCTCCAACCCGTTTGCCCGGAACCTTCGCCGGCAAAAAACACATACCATTGGCGTGCTGATGCATGAGCTCAACAGTAATTTTATTACGTCCGTACTGGCAGGTATTGAAAAAGTAACTACCCAGGCCAACTACGATATCATCATTGCCCATTCCTCAGAATCGTCAGAAAAAGAAGCGGCCAATGCGCTAAACCTTTTTCATAAAAGAGTGGACGGCCTTATCGCCGCGTTGGCATTTGATACCGAAGACATGAGTCATTTCGATTGTTTTTTTGATAAAGGCATTCCGGTTGTGTTTTATGACCGGGTTGAAGAAAACAGCCGAGGTACAAAAGTGGTCATTGATAATTTTAAAGCAGGATATGAGGCCACTAAACACCTGATTGAACAGGGTTGTAAAAGAATAGCCCATATTACTTCCAGTCTTAAAAGAAATGTGTACAATGATCGTTACCGCGGTTTCCTGGCTGCCTTAGGGGAACATAATATACCATTTGAGGAAGACATGTTGTTGATCAACGATATGAAAAAGGAATCCTGTATCAGAACGGCTAATGAAGCAGCTGCCCTTGATCCATTACCTGACGGCATTTTCACTACCAACGATCTTACAGCTGCGCTTACTATTCAGGTTTTGAAAGAAAAAGGACTACGCATACCTGAAGACATTGCCATTGTCGGTTTTAATAACGATAATATCAGTATTATCGTAGAACCCAAATTGACCACTATCAATTACCCCGGTATTAAAATAGGTGAAGTGGCTGCCACGCACCTGGTAAACCAGCTTTCAGGCATTGCAGCAACAGATATAAGCAGTTCGATTGTACTAAGTTCAGATTTGATCATCCGCGAATCCTCCTTAAAACAGGGAAAAAGGTAACTATAGCTCATATTGCCTGCTGATGGATCAATTGCGCCTGTTTTGATTTTCCACAATCCTTAATTGTTTTCTTTCAGATTCTAAACCGGAGGATTTACCTTCGCTGCCTTTCAAGACATATATATAACAGACTATGGCATTATTGGAAAAGCAGCTGGTTGTTAAAACATCAACTTTACCGGCTGCAGGCAAAGGGCTATTCACGAAGGTCGCTATACCCAAAGGAACGCGGATACTTGAGTACAAAGGAAAGATCACTACCTGGAAGGAAGTAGATCATAATAACGGTGCTAATGGGTACATCTATTATGTAAAACGCACGCATGTGATCGACGCGGGAACAGACAAAAAAGTACTGGCCCGGTATGCCAATGATGCCCGCGGACTTACCAGGATCAAGGGACTTGTCAATAATGCCGAATACCTTGAGGAAGGATTGAAAGTATATATTGTTGCTAAAAGAAATATCGGGGCCGGCGAGGAGATCTTTGTCCCTTATGGAAAGGAGTATTGGGATGTGATCAGGCATAATCATAAGGTAGATCTGCAACTGGCGAAAAAATAAGCCCGGTAGCTTTTTTGATTTTGCATGGTCACCAACGTCTAAAACACTTATTTTTGCCGTCCATTTGGATAACACATGTGGTTCAGGGGGATTAGCTCATTTGGTAGAGCGCTAGCATGGCATGTTAGAGGTGACCGGTTCGAGCCCGGTATCCTCCACAAACGTCTTCGAATTCGAAGACGTTTTTTTATTTGTAAACTTTCATACCAGTCAACCAACAACCTGCTATAAATAAAAAGAACTACCCCTCAGTAGTTCTTTCTTAAGCGTTAACGATTAATAACTATAAAGAAAATTCCAGTTTTTGTTTAACGTGTTTTTTTTCGCTGTCTATTATGGAACTATCCTGAGATAATTCATACGCCCTTTCTTTTTCCATTACAGCAAACCATACCACCGCCGGGAAATTCCTGTTGGAATGTATCTCCAGCCTGTAAATAAGTTTCTCCGTAGGTTTTCTACGCTTATTGATCACCTGGCTTAATTCAGTTGGATTCACATTGATCTCTTCGGCAAATTCCTTATTTTTTTTATGCAGCCGGTTAATATACTCTTTCAGGAAAAAACCAAAGAAATAATCTTTATTAAAATAATCTGCCTGCAAATAGTCCTCAATGATGAATTTTAATTGCAATAATTGAGAGATGCGTTTTGTTTCCGCAGTTTGTTTACCTGCAAGCTGTTTACGGATAGCCCGGAAATCCGATAATAGATCTTCCCGTTGTTTCTTATCTGTGGAGCTGGGAAATACCAATGCCTCGGCTATTTCTTTCGGGCTGTGTTTTTTAGCGATCTCTGCATATGGTTTCATAATTGTACGATTTTATAAATGACTGCCTGGTTATTCCAAATATTTTTTTATCAGCTTTTGTGAGCCTGTCTCAAAAAGGGTCAGGATACCTTCTGGTCTTTCTGCTGTGCTTATCGGGAAATGCTGAAACCCATACTTTGCGGAATAATGTTCGATCAACTCAGTTTTAGGCACCAGAAAGACGCATCCTTCATGTCCACGCTTAAACGCTTCCCTACAGGCAAATGCGATCAAACACCCTCCTATAAAATCTATTTTTTTATCAATACCAATATTCTCAGCGCTTGACTCCAGCAAGCGTATCTCAATCGCATCAATGCTTAAATCAGTATGATCAGTGATACATATTAAACCAAGTATAGTCTCTTCGTCCTTCAAATGCAATTTATAGACTTCCTGATCCTTGTATTCTTCCCATAAAAACTTATCAAACTGCTCCTTATTTTTTTTAATCACCTTAAAATCCATAGTGGTTACAGGCTCTATGACGGCTTCCAGTTCTTCTCCCGTGGCGATGTTCTTTACTACCATTTCCCTTAAGTTTTCACACAGTAAAAATAATCATTTTTTTACAAAAATGTAAATTCTTATCAAAATAGTTAACTATTAAAAACTTATTTAATTGATAATCAATGCATTTGTTCTTAAACAGCATACTCACCTAATATTACCTGCTTACTTGGCTGCAGGCGATCGGAAACAAATTCTTTGAAGACAATTTTATATCATGTCCGACAAAATGAGTTGAGCAAACCTGCGCTTTTTAGGAGTTACTATAAAAAGAAAATGAGATCTTACCTATTATATCATGCACCCAACCATCCTTTAAACTCCCCGGCCTTCTCCCTGCTGACTGTCAGCTCTGTCTTTTGTGCTGAATGCAGCCGCAGCGAATACTTGCCATTAAATCCCATATGCATGCTTTCAATAGCCGCGGGGGAGATGATGAATTGCCGGTTCGCCCGGTAAAAATCTTTTGGTACCAGCATTTTTTCCAATTCATCCAGTGAATAGTCCAGGATATACTCTTTAAAATTGAAGGTGACCAGCGCAACCATTTTTTCGACGGAATAAAAATAAGCGATATCGCCTGTCTCAATGGTTATGAATCGCTGACCTACTTTTACCAGGAATCGTTCCCGGTAAGTTTTGCTTTTTAGTTGTTGCTGCAATGATCCGATCAAATCCGTAAGCGAGTGAAAAGAAATCGGCTCTTTCTGAAACAAACTTCTCATCGCCTCTAGTTTATTCAGGCTCTGCAACAGGTCTTCCTCACTCACTGGTTTTACCAGGAAGTCTATACTATTTACCTGGAAGGCCTTTAATGCATATTCATCGTAGGCAGTTATAAAAATAATAGGGCAACTTACCTGTACCTGCGAAAATATCTCGAAACTTTTTCCATCGCTCAACTCTATATCCATCAGGATCAGGTCTGGTGCAGTTTGCTGTTCCAGCCATTTTACCGCGTCGTTGATACTGCTGATAACAGCGGCAATTGTAATATCAGGGCGGAGCGCAGACAGCATATTTTTTAATCGCCTTGCCGATAAAGGCTCATCTTCGATGATCAGTACTTTCATCCTTGCAACCTGTTTAATTGAAGTAATGAATGGTCAGTTGCCGCTACTGCGTCTATTAATGGCAGCTGTACTATGAACTCTTCCTCCGTTTCCTGTATCTGGATTTCCGGAAGTCTCAGTAATTTATACTTCGCTGATAAATTAGCCAAACCGATTTTTTCAGACATCCCGCCCCGCTGTTTTTTCTGCAGGTTATTCGCTACGCGCAATTGATGCTCATCTGAAGCTATGGAGATTCGCAAAGGACGTTCGATCGATACCTGGTTGTGTTTTACCGCATTTTCTATAAGCAATTGCAGCGTAAGCGGTGGCAGGTAGAAACCAAATGCTTTGGCAGAAATATTGATACCAACCTGTAAACCTGTTTCAAACCTGGTCTGTAAAAGAAAAAGATATGAACGGGCAAAACCAAGTTCCTGCTCCAGCGTAACCAGGCCCTTTTCATTATTACGCAGCAAATGCCTGTACACAGACGACAGTTCTTTGATGAATTTTTTCGCCTTGGTCTGGTCTTCATCCACCAATGACAGCAGCGAGTTGAGGCTATTGAATAAAAAATGTGGCTGTACCTGTTCTTTCAGCAGTTCCAACTGGGTTTGCAGGTTGATCTTCTGCAGCTGTTCTTTTTCCGCTGTTGTTTTGCGCCAGTAATAAAAAAAATAAGCGCCCTCGTAAGCACAGGCGATGATCAGGATAAAGAAAAAGGTGGATCCCGCAACGGAAAGATAATCATATACTGTCTTCGGGGCGGGATCGTGGTAAAGCAGGTCCTTTTCAATAAAAAGATGCGTTATTCCTACCACAGGTGCCACAATGACCAGTAAAATCCCTGTAGCTACCAATCTTTTCTTTGTAAATACAATACCCGCATATTTTTTCCTCGCCTGCAGGATCACCAGCCGGCTGGTTTCTACCGCAAGCAGGGTGAATATAAAATTAGACAGCAGCACCAGCCAAAAAGAAATGCCTAGCTGCGTGAAAAAAAAGGAATTAAAAAAAAGACAGATCAGCATTGCTAAAATGGGAATTCCGATCAGTCTTATTTTTTTATCGTTGTTCATTGTCAAAGTAAATGATAAAATTCAAAAATAGAAAGCCCTTTCAACAGGGGTTTTCTATTCCCTGGTTTTTACTTATAGGCTCATTGCTGATCAAGCACATGATTGATAAAATCTTTTTGTGTGCCCCCACCTTTATTGGCGAAACTTACGATAACGATTTGTTTTGCCGGGAACCATAACAGGTTGGCATCAAATCCAAGCGAGCTGCCATTCATTCCATAACCCTTATGTGTGCCAACATTCCAGCTTTCAAATCCAAGGCCGTAGCCGCAATCATTATCAGGGCAACTGGGAAAACGGGAGGTTACGCTCATTTCTTCAAGCGATTGTTGCGATACGATTCTACCAGTAATAAATGCCTCTGCAAACCGGGCAAGGTCGGAGGCCGTACTGATAATACCACTGCTGGGATCATCATCGCCATCAGCCGCATCATAAATCGTCACATTGGCCATTGTGCCCTCGAAATTAAAATAACCATTGGCCACCTTCTTATTTTCTTTCTTTTCGTAATAGGTATTTTTTAATCCTGCTGGCTGAAAGATCGTTTGCGCCAGCAACTGCTGCATATTTTTTTGTGTAATGCGTTCGGCTATCTTGCCAAGCAACCAGTAACCTGTAGTGGAATAATGGCTATTTGTACCCGGCTCAAAATGCAGGGGTTTATTAAATACATAGTTCTCCAGTTTCTGATCGATTGTCATATTTCCGATACGCACCGGATCCGCTTTAATATCCTCGTAATAAACAGGATCATCATTTTTCGGATCTATTATTCCGTTGGAATGATTGAGCAACATACGGACTGTTATTTTATCAGCAGAAGGTATCTTGCCCACAAGCTCAGGTAAAAGAGCAGCCAACTTACTATCCAATGATAACCTGCCCTGCTCTTTTAGTTTCATGATCAGCGCCGCTACAAATACTTTTGTAATGCTACCGATGCGAAAAGGAGTACATACCTGGAACGCCTTGTTTTCTTCCGTGATCGCGTTTCCCTTTACACCGATCCATAAAGGACCATTCCCTTTTTTGACTGCCAGCACGGCACCAGGCAACTGGTTCACGGCCTGGTAAGCTGCAAGCTCCTGTTGATAAAAGTTATTACTGGCATGGGAAGAAAAATCAGTATTGCAGGCATCCGTCTGTGGGTAAGCATTTTTTTTACACGAAAAAAATGCGATTGCTACAAATAAGAGATGTGATAAGAAATATATCTTTTTCATAAAAAAATTTAATTACCAATGATTGTTTAAGGCTATAGCCTGGTCAAAGCTAAGTCCCCTGCCAGGCGATGCAGGTAAATGCTGTATGAAGCGTCGGTTCGTCCTGCCGGAACGGATAAATATCTTACCGGGGCGATACCATAGTTGGTCATCCCATCGCATTCTTTTAATTTTGATGATCAACGGGTCCTGCCAGCGTTTCGCTTCACCTCCTGCTCTCAGTGATTTGATTCTGAAAACCAAGATGGCAACCTGGGACCTGGTCATTAAAACATTTCATGAAATACAACGCTTTTCTATTTGACCTGAATGGTACCATGATTGATGATATGCAATACCATATCAATGCCTGGCACCGGATATTGAATGAACTTGGCGCGGGCCTGTCCCTGGAAAGAACAAAACAGGAATGTTATGGTAAAAACAATGAACTACTGGAAAGAATTTTTCCCGGCAGATTTTCCGATGAAGAAAAGAATAAACTTAGTATAGAGAAAGAAAAAGAATACCAACTGGAGTTTCGTCCCCTACTCCGGTTGATCGAAGGTTTGGATGAATTCCTGGCAGAAGCAAAGCATGCAGGAATAAAAATGGCGATCGGATCAGCTGCAATCCCTTTCAATATTGACTTTGTACTGGATGGCCTTGATATCCGTCATTATTTTAATGCCGTCGTAAGTGCAGATGATGTGAAGAATAGTAAACCTGACCCGGAGACTTATCTTGATTGTGCAAAGCTTCTCGGAGTAGAACCCGGTACCTGCCTGGTATTTGAAGATGCTCCTAAGGGTGTTGAAGCGGCATTGAATGCCGGCATGGATAGTGTTGTATTGACTACAATGCATACCGCCGATGAATTTTCCGCTTACAAAAATATCATTGCTTTTACAAAGGATTATATTGGGTTGAACGTTTGATGAAAGATAGTATGAATGTGCGGAGTTCGATGTTCGGAACTCCTGAACTTTGAACCATTAACTTCGAATAATGCGGTTTAAGCCATTGGTAGTATCCAGTTCTTTTCAATAAATTTGATCAACCTATTCCACCTACTACCATGACTAAATACCAAAAACAAACACGCGTCTTAGCTGCCGTAGACTGCATTATATTCGGCTTTGATGGGCAAAAACTGAAGATCTTATTTATTCAACGAGGATTTGAACCCGAAAAAGGAAAATGGAGCCTGATGGGAGGTTTTATACAACCAACGGAAAGCTCCGATGCAGCAGCTACCCGTATTCTGAAAACACTTACCGGTCTTGAAGGTGTTTACCTTGAACAATTACACACATTTACCGTTCCCGAAAGAGATCCCATCGAACGAACACTTTCTATCGCCTATTTTGCCCTGATTGATATTCTCAAATATGAAAAACAATTAAGTGATGAATACCATCCCGAATGGTTCCCCCTGAATAAAACTCCAGATCTCATCTTTGACCACCAGCATATGGTGTCCATGGCCAAGGAAAAACTGCGTTATAAAGCGGCATTGCATCCCCTCTTATTCGAATTATTGCCTAAGAAATTTACCCTGCCTCAATTACTAAGTCTTTACGAAAGCGTATACGATACCAATTTCGATAAACGCAACTTCAGCCGCAAGGTATTATCTACCAAACTGCTGATCAAACAGAAAGACAAGGATAAAGCCAGTTCCAAAAAAGGCGCCTATTATTATAAATTGAACACCAAAATTTCCAGGGAAGAGTTTCAGCCTGGCTCAGAATCCGGTCGTTCTTTTTTAAGCATAATCCCAAATCCTCACCTGATCTAACTGTCCTGTACCCTGGATATAGCGGCAGGGTCCAAAAAGAAGAAAACACGCTGATTTTTTTATTCAGATAAATAAGTGTTAATTTGACACGAATAGCTTACCAATATGGAAAAAGAATATGTGGTTGGAGTAGACTACGGCACTGATTCTGTACGCTCCGTGCTCATAGATGCGCATACAGGGGCAGAGATCGCCGCAGCAGTTTTTTATTATCCCCGCTGGAAAGAGGGGCTTTTCTGCGATCCCTCCATCAACCGTTTTCGTCAGCACCCCCTCGACTATATAGAAGGTATTGAAGCAACGATCAGGGAATGTATACAACAGGCAGGCCCGCGAACGGCGAGTAATATCAAAGCCATTTCCATAGATACTACCGGCTCTACTCCTGTAGCCGTAGATAATACAGGTACGCCGTTGGCATTGCTTCCCGCATTCAGCCAGAATCCCAATGCCATGTTCGTATTATGGAAAGACCATACTGCGACAAAGGAAGCCGCGGAAATTAATGACCATGCGAAAAAACACCAGCCTGATTATCTCCAGTTTGTTGGTGGTATTTATTCCTCAGAATGGTTTTGGGCAAAGCTTTTACATATTTTGCGGCAAGATGCTGAAATAAGAAAAGCCTGTTATTCATGGGTAGAACATTGCGACTGGATCCCTTTTTTATTGACAGGCGGCACAGATATACACAAAATGAAAAGAGGTGTTTGCGCGGCCGGGCATAAAGCGTTATGGGCCGGTCAATTTAACGGGCTGCCACCTGATGATTTTTTTTCCTCACTCGACCCCTTGTTAAAAAATTACACCAGTAAACTATTTACTTCTACTTATACCGCGGATCAGTCTGCAGGTAATTTATCTGCGCAATGGGCTGAGCGCCTTGGTTTATCAACCAATGTGATCGTTGGTGTAGGCGCATTTGATTGTCATATGGGCGCTGTAGGTGGACAAATAGAGCCCTACTATTTAAGTAAGGTAATGGGCACTTCTACCTGTGACATGCTTGTTGCTTCCCCGCATGAAGTAAAAGATACACTGGTAAAAGGTATTTGCGGACAGGTAGATGGCTCCATTATACCGGGCATGATCGGGATGGAAGCAGGGCAATCCGCTTTTGGAGATGCATACGCGTGGCTGAAGAATATTCTTAGCTGGCCATTGGACCTGATAGAAGATGAGCAATTGAAACAAAAGACCAGCGACAAAATAATAACGGCTTTATCCGCAGAAGCTGCTAAACTGCCTGTGAAAGAAACCGATAAACAGGCAGTCGACTGGCTAAAGTGAAAACGTAACCCGCCAGCCACTCCATTT
>CAZGSG010000196.1:0-11115 GCA_964528095.1 uncultured Terrimonas sp. | reverse complement strand
AGTACTGCTATTCCTGAGCGTACTGGCATATATCAATGTACTGATGCTTTCCAATCCAAGGGTCATGTTTGCGATGAGTGAAGACAAGATACTGCCCGCGGCCTGCCAGATGAAAAACAAACGCGGCGCGTTGACCCTGTCGCTATCGATCTTCGCTGGTATGGCTGCCATCATCGTATTCTGGGCAAAGGAGTTTGATACCTTGCTTAGTTTCTCCATTTTCCTGGATTGTTTCGGCATGGCCTTATCCGCGGGCAGCATATTTATATTACGAAAACGGACCGCCCACCTGAACAATACCGGTATCTATATGATGAAACTATACCCGGTACTTCCTATCATCTTTATAGCAGCCTATTCTTTTGTAGCCATCAGCCTGCTGATCAACCAGACAAAATTATCACTGATAGGCCTTGGGATATTGCTGGGGTTTATTATCCTGTATTTTATTGTGAAAGCGGTGCAGAACAAAAAAGATTAAAACAGCGGATATGTCTTTACTGAATAATGATCCCTCTGCTATAAGTTATATCATCAACGAACTGGGCGAAGAAAGAGAACAGTATTTTAATGCCGTTTCTCCGCCTATTATGCAAACCAGCAATTTTTCGTTTAAAAAAGTAGCGGATCTGCGCAAAGCTTTTGATGATGAAATGGATGGTTACCTGTATAGCCGCGGACTGAACCCTACTGTAGATATCCTTCGAAAAAAACTGGCAGCGCTGGATGGCGCGGAGGACTGCCTGGTATTTAATAGCGGGGCCGCGGCAATTTTTGCCGCGGTACTGGCCAATGTTAAATCGGGCGATCATATCGTATCGGTGAAAGCTCCGTATACCTGGGCGCAAAAAATGTTCGATGTGGTGCTTCCCCGGTTTGGTGTAAGCACTACATATATCGATGGCACCGAACTGGTGAACTGGCAGCAGGCCACCAGGGACAACACCAGTTTTTATTATCTCGAATCTCCGAATAGCTGGGATTTTGCACTACAGCCATTAAAAGAAGTGGCCGCGTTTGCCAGGTCAAAAAACATTATTACCTGTATCGACAATAGCTATTGCACCCCACTATACCAGAAACCTATTGAACTGGGGATCGACCTGGCTATGCAGACAGCTACCAAATATATCGGAGGACATAGTGATACACTCGGTGGTGTGCTGTCCGGTACACATGCTATGATGAAAAAGATATTCGACAGCGAATACCTCAATATCGGAAGTGGCATACAACCCTTCAATGCCTGGTTGCTGATACGGGGATTGAGGACCCTGCCCGCCCGTCTTGATCGCCTCACGCATACCACTCGGGAAGTAGTGGCTTTCCTGAAACAACACCCGAAGATCGCGTCGGTGATTTTTCCTTTTGACGATGACTTCCCCCAGCTTGAACTGGCAAAGCGGCAAATGACCGGTGCCTGCGGGTTATTCACGTTTGAAATGAAAACAAACAAACTGGAGTCGATTGTCCGGTTTTGTGAACAGTTGAAGCATATCATGATGGCCGTGAGCTGGGGTGGTCACGAAAGCCTGGTTATTCCTAAATGCGCGGGCATCAAACCCGCGGATTTTAACCCCTCTGATCCCCAGCATCGCCGGGTACGCCTGTATGCGGGACTCGAAGATCCGCAATACATTATCGGCGACCTGGAACAGGCACTGGATAGCATCGGGTAAAAAATCAACGGGGACTATAAAAAATCACTCTGCGGCGATCCATTTCAATTATTTTTGTTGCATGATAAGCCGATGCCTCCTGATATTGATCTGCCTGTTTTTATTCACCTTCAGTAATGCTCAATCTGTGCCGGCAACACCGGTAGAAAAATGGAGCCTGAAAAAATGTTATGACTACGCGCTGCAGAATAATATTTCCGTGCGGCAGGCAGATATCCAGGCGCAGTTTTCGGCCCTGGCAGTAAAACAAAGTAAATCATCCCGTTTACCAACGCTTAATTTCAACAGTAGCGCGGGTAATAGCTTCGGTCTTTCAGATAACCCCACCACCGGTATTTTGGAAAACAACAGTTTCTTTAATGTAGGTTCCCAGTTACAATCACAGGTTACGCTGTTCAACTGGTTTTCTAAAAAAAATACCCTGGCAGCCAACGAACTCACATACGAGGCGGATAAGGAACAAACAAAAAAAATACAAAACGATATCGCGCTCAATGTGGCTGTGGGTTACCTGCAGATACTGTTGGCAAGGGAACAGATCAATCTATCAAAGATCCAGGTTGATCTCACGCTCTCTCAATTAGAAAGTACAAGAAAACAGGTAGATGCGGGCAAATTACCCGAACTGAACGCCGCGCAATTAGAAGCACAACTGGCAACAGATAGTTCCGCGCTCATAACCGCGGAAGCGTCTGCACAGCAATTCGTATTACAGTTAAAAGCCCTGCTCAACCTCGATGCGGGTATGCCCTTTGATGTGGAAACGCCACCTGTAGATCAGATCCCTGTTGAAGGCCTGGCAGAATTACAACCTGAATCGGTATACATATCAGCACTGGCCAACCTGCCACAGCAAAAAGTAAACGAATTGAGGATCCGCTCAGCCGTGAGTAGCGCGGCAGCGGCAAAAGCGGCATTATATCCGACCATTTCCGCGTTTGGCGGATTGGGTACAAACTATGTACATTTCAAACAACGACCAGTCTATGTTCCGACTATCGTGGGATATGAGAGTACTGGCTTCAGGGCTGACGCGGGCGGTGGTGTTTATTATAATATAGAACAACCTGTTCTGGAAAATAGCAATACCATACTCAGGTATATCCGGTCGGAAGGTTTTGGTAAACAGTTCAGGAAAAACTTCGGGCAGAATATCGGTATCGGTCTTAATGTGCCCATCTTCAATGGCCGCAGTGCGCGTACAGGATGGGAACGCTCAAAGCTATCGATAAAAAACCTGGAGTTGACAAAAGAACAGGGAGACCAGCAACTCAAACAGGATATATACAAAGCCTATATTGATGCGACAGCGGCCATACAAAAATTCAGCGCTAACAAAAAAGGAGTGGAAACCTCGCAGAAAGCATATGACTTCGCGTCAAAAAGATACGAGCTGGGTTTATTGTCCACCTACGAATTATTGAACAGCCAGATCGCGTTACAAACCGCAAAGACCCAATTATTATACGCGCAGTATGATTATGTGTTCAAGATAAAATTATTGGAGTTTTATAAAGGACAGGGATTAAAACTATAAAGCGTTTCATTGGGTCAACATATGATTAAACAACCGGTCCTTTCAAATGAACAACTCTTTGCAGGAACCGGAATAAAGAACACAGGTTATTATGAATAAGAAATTAAAATGGTTTTTGATCATCCTCGTTATCCTTATCGTGGTATTCGTGGTGTATAAAAAAGTAGTTGGTAATGCGGATGCGGGGGAAAAAGTCACCATGGAAAAGATCAGCCGCAAAACGATCGTTGAAACAGTGACTGCCAGTGGACAGATCTATCCCGAAGTAGAAGTAAAGATCAGCCCGGATATATCAGGTGAAGTAACTGAGCTGAATGTACAGGAGGGTGACAGCGTATATAAAGGAATGGTGCTCGCCCGCATATTTGCCGATATCTATGCGCTGCAGAGAGACGAGGCTTCATCCCAGGTAAACCAGTCACAGGCCACCGTTGATAATAGCACGGCCTCACTGGAAGTAAGTAAAGCCTCTCTCGACCAGGCCAAACAGGCTTATGACCGGAATAAATCGCTCTTTGACCAGAAAGTAATATCAAAAGCGGAATTTGAACAATTTGAAACCACTCTTCGTTCAGCACAGGCCACATACAATGCGGCACAACAAAGTATCAGGGGATTAAAAGCAGGAGTACAGGCAGCACAAACAGGGCTTACCCGTGCCAACAAAGATCTTGGACGTACTACACTCATCGCGCCGATGAATGGAGTAGTGTCATCATTAAAAATCAAAAAAGGAGAACGCGTAGCCGGTAATAGTTTTAATGTAGGTACCGAAATGATGACCGTGTCTGATATGAGCATACTGGAAGTACGGGTGGATGTGGGAGAAAATGATATCGTAAAGATCAATATCGGCGACTCTGCGGATATAGAGGTAGATGCATACAATAACAGGAAGTTCAAAGGAGTGGTGACCCAGATAGCAAGCAGTACAAAATCTTCGGGCACCTCACTTGGCACATCCAATGATGTGACCAATTATGAAGTGCGTATCCGGCTTGATAAAAGCTCTTACCAGGATCTTATCGATCCTTCGGGTAAAAGGAAATTCCCTTTTCGTCCGGGCATGAATGCCAATGCGGACATAAAAACAAAAAGAAAGGACAATGTGATCGCTGTGCCAATAGGCGCTGTAGGAGCAAGGGTAAAAGGAAGCGAAATGTCTATCGCGGATAAGAAAAAAGAAGGAGAAGCGGCAGCGGAAGAAAATGGAACAACGGCATCCCCAACCGGTGCGGGAGAACTGGAAGAAGTGGTATTTGTATTGCAACCCGATGGCACGGTTAAAAAAACAGTGGTTGTATCCGGTATCCAGGACGTGAACTATTTTGAGATCATCAGCGGGCTAAAAGAAGGAGAGCAGGTAGTGACCGGACCTTATGTATCCGTGAGTAAAACATTGAGGGATGGAATGAAAGTAAAAGTAGTAGAGAAAGAAAAATTGTTTGTCAAATAATAAGCAGGCACAGATTTAATTCACCTGGCCGGGCTAACCTATCTAAATAATTAATCGTGGTAAAGACCTTTGGTGTTATTGGCAGCGGGAGCTGGGCGACTGCATTGGTAAAGATACTTACTGATAACGGGCATACAGTGAACTGGTGGATCCGGAATGAGCAGACCCTTGCTTATATCCGCTTGCGTCATCATAACCCTTCTTATTTAAGCTCTGTCAATTTTGATACCAGTAAACTATCGCCTTCAGCGGATATACAACAGGTGATCCGCGATTCCGATACCCTGGTCATCGCGGTACCTTCCGCCTTTATCGAAAAAAGCCTGGAAGGTTTGCCTGCCGGTATCTGGAAAAATAAAAACGTAGTATCGGCTATCAAAGGACTACTGCCAGGTAAGGATATCCTGCTGAACTACTACCTGCAGCAGCAGTTCCAGGTACCGCTGGAAAACTATTTCGCCGTGCTCGGTCCCTGCCATGCGGAGGAAGTAGCGGCAGAAAAACTATCCTATCTTACTTTTTCGGGCATTAATGTAACTGCAGCGTCCGAAATAGCGTCTCACTTTACGACCGACTATATCAACACCGTGGTGAATCATGATATACTGGGCGTGCAGTATGCGGCGGTATTAAAGAATATCTATGCATTGGGCGCGGGTATCGCGCATGGGCTTGACTATGGTGATAATTTTTTGAGTGTATACATAGCAAATGCTGCGGATGAAATGGCAGGTTTCCTGAAAGAGTTTGGTGCGGAACATATCGTAGTGGGTGAGCACGAAGGAGAGGACCCCGTCACGCATCGTAAAACTCCCAACTATGCGGCTTCTGTGTATCTCGGTGATCTGCTGGTCACCTGCTATTCCCTGTATAGCCGGAACCGTACGTTTGGCAATATGATCGGTAAGGGCTATTCGGTAAAAGCGGCGCAACTGGAATTGAACATGGTGGCCGAAGGATACAATGCCGCGAAATGTATTCACAATATCAACAAGTCGGTAAAAGCGGTAATCCCGATAGCAACAACGATCTATGAGATTATCTGGGAAAATGTTAAAGCCGCCGAAGGGTTTAAACGAATTGAACAGGTGCTGGTCTGATTACTAAAACAAGTTTATGCCACTTTCTTATCAAGGCTTCGGCCCCGCAGCAATACTGGTGATGCTGGCTTGCCTGGTGCTGGCAGAATTATACAAAAAATTCAAACAGCGCAAGCATGAGCCTCATCATTGATCCCTGAAAAGATCGGCGGCTATCCCATCGGCAAGTAGTTTGCCTTCTTTTGTAAGCCGCAACACATCACCGGCAGAATACATAAGCCCCCGCTTGATATATTTCACGCTTTTTAACAGCAAACGTTCACTGGTCATTCCTTTTTTATCTCCTTCTTCCTGTACGATCTCTTCCGCACGGGCAAGCACGATCCCTTCGCTGGTCCTGAGCGCCGTCATGATATATTCATTCAATTGCTGTGTGGTGGTCAGTATTTCTTTTTCTACCGGTAATTCATCTTTATTAAGCGCGGCGATATAACTGTTGTTGTTGGCGATATTCCATTGCCTCGACTGTCCGTCGAATGAATGGGCGGATGGTCCAATGCCCAGGTATTTTTTTCCCTGCCAGTAAGCTGAGTTATGCCGGCTTCGGAAACCTGGCAAAGCATAATTGGAGATTTCGTAGTGTTCATAGCCTGCGTTTTCCATCCATTCCATCAGCAGCAGAAACTGTTCCGATTGTTTATCAGGGTCCACATCGGCGCTTTCATGCTGCCGGATCATTTTGTCAAGGGGAGTTTTTGGCTCTACGGTGAGCGCGTAGCAGGAAAGATGGGGAATGTTCAGCCGGATCGCCGTATCCACATTGGTCTTCCATTTTTCATTGCTCAGTTGCGGAGTGCCATAGATCAGGTCCATGGTGATATTGTCGAAATGCGCGCGCGCCAGTTCTAAGTTCTGTAATGCCTGTTCTGCCGAATGCGCCCTGTTCATCCAGCGCAGGTCTTCTTCAAAAAAACTTTGTATGCCAATACTCAAGCGGTTGATGCCGGTTTCTTTCCATCCGCTCAATTTTTCAAGGCTTATATCATCTGGATTGGCTTCCAGCGTGATCTCCGCGTCTGCCGCTACCTTGTACGAGCGGTAGATGGTTTCCAGGATCTGTTGCAGTTCGGCTATCGTACATAAACTTGGCGTACCCCCGCCAAAATAAATTGTTTCTACCGGCTCGTCCATTAAAAAAGAATGCTGCAGCCTTATTTCTTTCAATAAAGCAGCGATTAATTCGTTTTTATACCGCAACGAGGTGCTGAAGTGAAAATTGCAATAGTGGCAGGCCTGTTTGCAAAAAGGGATATGAATATAAATACCTGCCAACTGATTGTGATTTAATGAATAATTTTATTTCCCGAGAGGCCGGCCAAGCCGTATGACTAAACTAAAACTGCAAATATCGTTTCTTATTTTCCTTTTCCTGCATATAAGCGCTTCGGGGCAGGATACCTATCACCTGTCACTGCATGGTATTGATAAAGACAGTAATTTTTTAAAGAACTCTCTCGGCATCAATACAGGGTTTGTCTCAAGAACAGCCTGTGTTCAATATGTAAATAAATTACCAGCCTATCTCCAGGCAAAAGGTTTTGTGACAGCTTCACTGGATAGTATACAGTTCGACTCTGCTTATGCGAAGATCGTCTTGTTTGTAGGGGATAAGTATGAATGGGCGCAAATAGATACCAGGCATATTGAGACGGGCATATTACAGGCCGTGGGTTGGCGGGAAAAAACATTTATTGACAACCCGATGGATTTTAAACAGGTGGAACTATGGGAAGATAAAATAGTGACTTACCTGGAAAACAATGGCCATCCATTTGCACGGGTATTCCTGGACAGCCTGCAATTTGAAAATGAAAAAGTAAAGGCGCAGCTCAGGTTGGAAAAAGGACCTTATTATAAAATCGATAGTATCCGCGTATATGGAAATGCGAAGATCTCCAATGAATACCTGCAGCGATACCTCGACATTCGCAACGGTACAATGTTCAGCAAAGAAAAATTATTACGGATCAACAAACGCATGCGGGAACTGCCTTATGTGGAAGAAGAATATCCTTCAAAACTGATCTGGCTCAATACAGGTTCCATTCTTGAAATGTACCTGAAGCAGAAAAAAAGCAGCCAGGTAAACCTGCTGGTAGGCTTTCTGCCAAATAACGATCAGCTCTCCTCAAAAAAAATACTCATTACCGGGGAAGCCAATATCAATCTTAAGAATTCATTAGGCGCCGGCGAAACCATAGGATTGAACTGGCAACAGTTACAAGTGAAATCACCACGGCTGAATCTTCTTTACCAGCATCCCTATTTATTCAATACCCCGGTAGGACTTGATTTTACCTTTGATATGTTTCATAAAGACAGCACCTTTCTCAATATCAACTTACAGTTAGGAGCGCAGTATACGCTTGATCTGAACCAGTCTGGTAAACTATTTCTTCAGCGCTCGCAGACAATTGTCAGTGCGGTGAACACGGTCTTTCTCATGCAGAACAAACAATTCCCGGATGTGGAAGATGTCAGTTCAGTGAATCTGGGAGTAGATTATGAATTCAATAATACCAATTACCGGCTTAATCCGGTAAAAGGAAATGAGTTCAGGATCATTGGTTCAGTAGGTACCAAAAAAATAAAAAAGAATACCGAGATCCTGGAATTAAAAGACCCTTCGGACCCTTCTTTTGATTTTGGATCTTTATATGATTCGGTGAAACTGAAAACATACCAGTTTCGCGTAAGAGTGATCGCCGCTAAATATTTGCCATTGGGAAAACAAAACCGCAGTACGGTAAAACTGGGATTTAATGGCGGTGCGTTTCAAAGCGGAAATGTATTTAGGAATGAATTATTCCAGATAGGGGGCTATAAATTACTCCGTGGATTTGATGAAGAAAGCCAGTACCTGTCACAATATGCGGTAGGCACAGTTGAATACCGGATACTGGCAGGTCAGCAGAACTCTTATTTTTACGTATTCAGTGATGGAGGATGGGGCAGGAACAATAGCCAGAACAGCAAAGTAAGCTATACCTATATAAGCGGTGGTGCTGGATTGGCTTTTGAAACAAATGTGGGCATCTTTAATCTTGCCTGGGCAATTGGTAAGCGAAATGATGTTGATTTTAACCTGCGTCAATCCAAGATACATTTTGGGTTTGTAAATTATTTTTAAACGGATTGCTATTTGTTGATGAATTGTCGGTTGTGCTATTATTTTTGCAACATAATTTTTCTCTTTGTTTCGTTTTCTTCTTTTATTCTTTTTTGCATCGCTAACCGGGCTTTTTGTTTCTGCACAAACTACTGCGGATACAATAAAGGCGCCTGCTATTGATTCCATTCCTCCCAGGGACAGTAGTTTTATAAGAGATTCGGTAAAGCGTGCTGCCATGGCCGATTCCGTATCAAGACAGCCGGTAAAGCAGGATACGGGATGGAGATATAATACAAACCTGCCGCTTTTAGTACAGGCTCTGGCGCATCACCCATATTATAATTACAATGATAAGCCGGTATGGGTGCAATCCTCTGTAAGGGTTTCCAGAGATAAGGATACCTTGTTTTACATATTGGTTTCACTGCTCATTGTATTTGCTTTACTAAAACTCACATTTGCAAAATACTTCAATGATCTTTTTCGCTTGTTTTTTCGCACCACGCTCAAGCAGCGGCAGATAAGAGACCAGTTGATCCAGACCCCATTAGCATCTTTATTTTTCAACGCGTTCTATGTTGCGATAGCCGGGCTGTATATCGATTACCTGTTCTTTTATTTTGATAAAGCACCAGTGGAGTTCTGGCTGCTTTATCTCTATTGTTGTGCAGGTCTGTCGATCATCTATTTTGTAAAATTCATCGGGTTGAAGATCGCGGGCTGGTTATTGAACCTGAAGGATGCGGCAGATTCGTACATATTTATTGTATTTATAGTAAATAAAGTGATCGGTATTTTTTTGTTGCCCTTTGTGATCTTACTGGCATTTACTGATGGCCTTGTTTTTTCCACTTCGCTTTTATTGAGCTGGTGTGGCTTGGGTATCTTATTTCTTTACAGGTTTATTTTAGCCTATTCTGCATTGCGTAATCAGGTCAGGTTCAACCTTTTTCATTTTCTTTTATACTTCTGTGCATTTGAATTAGCTCCGCTTTTGCTGATTTACAGGCTTTTATTATTATTTATAAGATAGAACTATTACCTTTGCACCCAACTTTAGCCGAACCACATATGGTAAAAAATGGGGTGAACAAGGCCGACGTTCAGGCCAAAGCGATTCAAAAGATACTGATAACACAACCGAGGCCCGATAGCGACAAGTCTCCGTACTTTGAACTTTCAAGGAAGTATAATGTACAGATGGACTTTAAGCCATTTATCCGGTTGGAGGGAATACCAGCACGAGAATTTCGCAAACAAAAGATTGAGATACAGAATTATACCGGTGTGATTTTCACCAGTAGGAATGCTATTGATCATTTTTTCCGCATGTGCGAGGAAATGAAGATCAGCGTTTCACAGGATACCAAGTATTTCTGCATCACAGAAGCTGTTGCGCTCTATCTCCAGAAATTTATTCTTTACCGCAAACGAAAAGTCTTTTATGGCGCCGATGGTACCAATAAAAGCATGTTTGATGTGATCAATAAACACAAGGGTAATGAAAAGTTTGTATACGTCTGTTCTGAAAATCAGCAGGACAACGAGATCGTGAACTGGTTGAAGACAAATAACTGCGAATTTGCCCTGGGATTCATGTACCGTACGCAGAGCAATGATGTAAAAGAATTGCTGGGTGATAATGATTACGATGTGATCTGCTTTTTTACTCCCAGCGGGGTAAAAAGTCTTTTTGATAACTTACCAAGCTACCAGCAAAACGGAACGGTGATCGGTGCTTTTGGTAGCAATACATCCAAGGCGCTGGAAGAAGCGGGTATCAAATTAGATATCAAAGCGCCTTTGCCACAATCACCGAGTATGGTGTCGGCGTTGGATAAGTTCCTTGCGGAAGCCACAAAAAAGAAATAAGACAACCGGGATCCTGACAGCAAAAATAATTTTGGAAAGACACCCACGGGTGTCTTTTTTATTTTCCGGCCGGCCTACAGTGGTTTTTAACACGGTAACACGGAGGAATTTGGGGTCTTATTTATTTGAGAAGAATTTTTAACTGCGGAAACACGGATTGTTTAAAACAGATGGGAGATTTCCCACTGATCCGCACCTCCTTATTCTGAGCTTGGATTTTAAACATGCTCAGTCATACAGTCCTGTATAAATACAAAGAATGGTTAACAGTATTAGCCGCCATGCGCCTACGCTGAAGCTTTGACGCAAGCGTAGCGCCTACGCTGAAGCTTTGGCGCAAGCGTAGCGCCTACGCTGAA
>CAZGSG010000195.1:0-11123 GCA_964528095.1 uncultured Terrimonas sp. | reverse complement strand
TAAATCGATCAGGAATTCAACAAAACCCGAGATAGAGTCAAGGAAAATAATTCTGTATCAAAACGAAAAGATTGTATCCTGCAAGAGGAGATTGCCTTTCATAATTGATTTTTGATGCTACACGAAAGATGTAAGTTAAGAGATAATAATGAAATAGGTATCCGCAAGGAATAATTAAATAGTTCAAAAGGTAGAGATATGAGATAATTAGAATAACATCCACAAGAGATGTACCTACCTACTGTTTTCGTTTTTTTAAAGTACAGACATTACTTTAATATAGGGGACATAAAAACGTTAGAAATTAAATCACGCTAATTTTTAGTTTGCTATTCACAACAAAAAGCAGAATCCCCTCCTCGCTTGTAGACTAAGAAGATAATTGCCACTTTGTTTACAAGTATTTCCTCTAAAGAAGATGAAGAAGAGAATGTACCTGACTAAAATTGAACCAAATTAGAGTAGAGGTATTTCAAAAATTATAAGTGCGGCCTGATTTTTACTGCTTGTCAGTTATTGAAATACCAGTTGAGCAACTATGGAAAAATGGTGATGTCCAATCAATTCATAAAGAAGGGTTCTTACAGTATTAATATCAACGCCTAAAAAAGGAATCTGAATAAAATTCTCCCCTTAATAATCTAACTAAAAAGCCATGAACATTTCATTCAAGTTTATGAAAGCCATGACAACCAAGATACTTTTCCTATCCTTTCTATTTATTGGTAATGCTAGAGGACAAACCAATTGGAAACAAAGGATTGATGACAATTGGTTCTCTACCTTTGGAGTTAATGGGTTAATGGTTGGTGATGTGATGCCAGATATTATGTTGGGCACTGTTCTAAACAATCAAACAGGAAAATTAAAATTCTCTGATTTTAAGGGGAAGCTAATTATACTTGACTTTTGGGCTACATCTTGCTCTCCATGTATTGAGGGATTTCCCAAAATGGAGAAGTTACAAGAGAAATTCGGCGATAAAATTCAAATAATCCTAGTTAACCCGTATGAAAATGAAACTGAAATTAAACAGCGTGCCAAGAATTTTGTTTTACCAAATCTACCTTGCATAGTGCAAGATTCATTTGGGAATTCTAAAAAACTATCTTCCTTATTTCCTTCACGCACTTTAGGGCACCAAGTCTGGATTGATGGAAACGGAGTGATTCGCTTAAGGGGAATGTCTTTGAATAATACGCCAGAAAAAATAAGTGACTTATTGAAAGGGAAAGAAATTTTCGTACTAAATGATAATGGGACAGCGCATGCTTTTGATCCTAAGTATCCCTATTACAAATTACTTGGAGAATTCAATTCAAACCCTTTAATGTACGGGTCATACATAACTCAGTTTAACAATGAATATGAACCTGAAAATATTGGTGTCGCTGAAAAGGAAATTGATACCATAGCAGGTACTTTACGGAACACGTATATTAACAATTATCTATTAAGTCTTTATTCACTTGCCTTTGGAGACTATTTAAGGAGTGTTAAAGAAAAGGTTTTGTATGGTCCTGGTCCAAGGTCATATATTGGGAAATACGGATATCACTTAGTAATTCTTCCAAAAGACACTCTCAGATATACAGGAGAGTTTTTCCCTTCCATTAAAAGGACAGATAAAGACTTTATTAAACCTCGAGTTTGCTATGAACAAATATTACCTCTTAACACCTCATTGGAGAACCAAAGATTATACATGGTACAGGACTTAAACAAATATTTTGGAAACTTATACGGTACCGAAGCACAATTGGAAACTCACAGGGTTCCATGCTATATTTTGATCAACAAATCTCCTGTTGATAAACTAACTTCTAAGTCTGAAGACTACCCTTCTACATCAAAAGTATCAAAAAATGGAAAAATGTTAAATGTATATCGGAAAACAACCATTGAGATAATTGGAGATTTTATAGGAAAGAATAAAGCAATTGCAAGCTTGTTTTGGGAGAATAATAAGAAGGGGAAAGCGTCTTTGTTATTAAATGAGACTAAATTTAATAATAAAAATTCTATCGATATCGAGTTACCAGAACCTCAAGATATTAGAACCTTGGAGGAATTAAGGCAAGTATTAAACAAATATAACCTTGATATTATTGAAGACTATCGAGAAATAAAATTTCTTGTCATCACTGATAATAGTGGGAAATAATTTTGTTATTCTATCATAACCAACTTGATTTAATACATGCGAAAGTTAATATCCAGTTTAATAATAAGTATCGTCCTATTTTCTTGTTCGGCACCTAAGCGAGTCTTAAATAGTATGAAGGTTGACACAATTAATTATAGGACAATAAAAGATTCAAACTCCAAGCAGCAAGTTGACAAAGACTATAATCAAGTCGTACAATCAAACTTGAAACCAGATTCTGGTTTATTCTTAGTTCACAAGATTAATAACAAATTTTTATTCGAGATCCCCAATAATATTTTAGGAAGAGATTTATTAATAGTTACCCGAATTAGCAAAGCGGCGGCAGATATTAGGCCTGGAAATGGAATGAGTGGATATGCCGGTGATTGGATTGGAGAGAATGTAGTTCGCTTCGAGAAGGGGCCAAACAAAAAGATTTTTCTTAAGCGAATATCCTTTAATGAAAGATCATATGACTCAAGCGAAAATGGGATGTATCATTCTGTCAATAATTCAAATTTATATCCAATTATTGCTTCATTTGACATGAAAGCATACAATCCTGATTCAAGCGCAGTTTTG
Organism: uncultured Terrimonas sp.; assembly: GCA_964528095.1. Taxonomy (GTDB): domain Bacteria; phylum Bacteroidota; class Bacteroidia; order Chitinophagales; family Chitinophagaceae; genus CAZGSG01. Next base: position 8,392 of record CAZGSG010000195.1, on the reverse strand, counting down.
ATAGATCCCACAGATTATTTAATTGGAGACAATCCTGTTTTTTCATTTTTCAACAAATCAATGTTTCCTATATCCGGGATTCAAGTTGATAAGTCATATATCGTAGGGGTTCAATCCTTTCCTATAAACTTAGAAGTCCAAACTGTAAAAACATTTTCTACTGCAGATGGAGGGTTTGCTACATACGAATTAAATAGTTCCATAGTGGCATTACCAGATGAATTAATGAAAATACGATATTATGACCCGCGAGTTGGGTACTTTGCCAGAAGTTATAGGGATTTCGATGCACCTCAAGGCGTAAAGGGCACAACCATGATAACAAGATGGAACCTTCAACCCAAAGATGAAGATATAACAAAGTACTTAAGAGGTGAGTTGGTTGAACCTAAGAAACCGATAGTATATTTCATAGACCCATCAACTCCGCAAAAATGGGTTCAATATTTAATTCAAGGCGTTAACGATTGGCAAGCGGCCTTTGAGCAAGCAGGATTCAAAAATGCGATTTATGCGTTGGAAGCGCCAAAAGAAGATCCAGAATGGAGTTTGTATGACGCCAGGCATAATGCGATTGTATATAAACCATCCTACGTTGCAAATGCAACTGGGCCACATATTCATGATCCACGAACTGGTGAAATTTTAGAAACACATATTAATTGGTATCACAACGTTATTGACCTCCTTCGAAATTGGTATATCATTCAGGCTGGACCAAATGATGAGCGCGGAAGAAACATCTTATTTGATGATTCCCTTATGGGGCAATTAATTCGGTTTGCGTGTGCTCATGAAGTAGGGCATACTTTAGGTCTTTTACATAATTTTGGATCTTCATCTACGGTCTCTGTGGAAAAATTAAGGGATAAGCTTTGGGTGGAACAAAATGGATTTTGTCCTTCAATTATGGACTATGCAAGGTTCAATTTTGTTGCTCAACCCGAAGATAAGATATCACCTAAGGATCTAATCCCTCGAATTGGAATGTATGATAAATGGGCCATTGAGTTTGGATATCGGTGGTTTCATGATTTTAGGACGAAAGATGCAGAAAAAACATATATGAATCAATGGGTAATAAATCAATTAAGCAAAGACAAAAGGTTTTGGTATGGGCCACAGGCAGTATTTGGTGGCTTGAAGGATTCGCGATGCCAATCTGAAGATTTGGGGGATAATCCTATGATTGCAGGAAACTATGGGATTCAGAATTTAAAACGAGTTTTACCACAACTAATAAACTGGGCAAGAATACCCAATGATGATTATTACACTTTAGAAGAAATAAGAGAGGAGTTGGTAAAGCAATACCAACGGTATTTAAATCATGTAGTAAACATAATCTGTGTTCCAATGTGGACAGATAAAACTGTTGAGCAAAGTGGGGGTGTAATAGCATTTTCTTCAAAAACAAAAATACGTGAAGCAGTTAGTTTTCTTCATGTGCAGCTTTTTGACACACCAACTTGGCTCCTTAATAAGGAAATTTTTAGCTTGATAGGAGGAAAGGGGAAGTTAGAGCCGCTTCTGTATCAAAGTCAAATACTGCAAAAACTGATCTCAGAAAATACATTTTCTTTGTTGTCATCTCAAGCACCTTCAACTATAGAATTTGATGGGTATACTTTCCTAAACCTGCTTAGTGATTTAGAAAAAGGAATATGGAAAGAATTAGACAGTTTATACCCAATCGATTATTTTAGAAGAAACTTGCAAAAGGCCTATGTTGACAGGATGATTACAGCTATGACTAATGCTAAAGCCAGTACAGATTTTTCTGCAATTCTTTTATTTGATTTGCGCAAGTTAGAGAAGAGAATAGCGCATAAAATGATAAGGATTAAAGACCAGGAATCAATGATACATTTGGCCTTCATAAGGGATAAGATAGCCAATAGTCTAGAGATCAAATCAGGGTTGACACAAAAGATCCTGACTGATCCCATTGCTTTTCAGAAAGAGAATTGGAAAAAACAGACTGATAGCTTTATTTCAAACCTATCATCTCAGCACATCCTAAATTGCTGGGAAGATAACGTTTGGCCATAAATAAAATAACCAAGGCAGATTTCAGACTACTAAAGGTGACATAGTCTGCTCGCCTAGCTATTGTAACCTTGCCATTTTGCTTCCTCTAATGTAAATTCCGTTTAATCCAAGATGCATCGTCAGTTTTGGTGGTTTAGTGGAGATTTCGCCCAAAGTATACCAGTGTTTGTAAGCTTACTGCATTTATTCTTCTTGGTACACAGTTACTGATTTACCATTCGCAACAATTGTTTGTGGATCTAATGTAAGGTTAGCAAACTCAAAATTACTTACAATAACAAGGGCTTGAGAGAGCTTCTGAGACGAAGTCCCTGTAAATTGTGCATCGTCAAAACAAATTACACATAATTTGCCGTAACTAGGGCAAGGCGCCTCTCCATTATTGCCTGTAGGAATTAATGGCCCTCCAAACCAATTATTAGTGCTAAGGAGATCGGATTTGCTTGGAGGATTAGTTGCCCCTGCATAATAATAACATAATCTTGCAAATGCAGTGCTATCATACCTATTGAATGCAAAAGATGAAGAAACTATTACTCCAATTGTAACTAGAATTGAAGCGAACACTATTTTTATGCTTTTCATACAATAATATTTTAATGTTTATTAATAGGCGATTTATGTCAAGTTTTCATAGCTCTGTCGCAATAATGAACATATTTATTTTCTTTTGTTGTAATTGTATATTCCGGAGTTCAACGGAATTTACATTGTAATGCTAGGTAATAACTGTCGGGACTACAATAAAGGGAAAGCTCAAATCTATCTTGAAGAGCTTCCCTTAATAAAAAAGGCTGCTCCACAAAGTGAAGCAGCCTAAAATAAAGAAATCTATTACTGTTTTTGATAAACAGTTACTGATTTACCATTCGCAACAATTGTTTGTGGATCGAAAGTAAGATTAGCAAAACCAAAAGTATTCACAATAGCAAGTGCTTGTGAAAGTTTTTGGGGTGCGGTTCCTGTAAACTGAGCATCATCAAAACAAATAACACACAGTTTTTCACTTAATGGACAAGCGAGTTCACCATTAGTTCCATCAACGATTGTTGTTGTTGGAGCCCAATGAGTGACATCAAGCAGATCAGAAGAAGACGGAGGATTAGTTGGTCCTGAGTAAGAATAACAAATTCTCGCAAAGGCTGTGCTATCAAAACTTTTTGCTGCAAAAGATGATAAAACGACTACACCAACTGTCAGAAGCAATGAAGCCATAACAACTTTCAAACTTTTCATAAAATAAAATTTAACGTTAATGATTAGCCGATTTTTATTCAGGTTTCGGCTATTTACCTGGTTATTGCGCAATAATCCTTTATGTATTTGCCTTTTTTTGTTGCAACAGTGAATACAGAACGAGACCAGTGCCTGCCAATAATGTAAAACTTAGATTAAAATAGAAATGTTCTTTCCAGCCAAAAGTTGAAATTATACCGCCGCATGAGCAAGGAACTGAAGAGGAAAAGAAATGTGGCAATACAAAAACATACACCGTAAATAAAAGCATTAGAAAAAAGGAACTGTAAAATCCAAGCATTCTCGTTTTGCGAAAAAGTAGCGCTAGAGCTATAACTATTTCAATGAAAGGAATTAACCATGCAAGAATGTTTTGGAACCCATTTGTTATTGGAGACTCTTTAAGCTGTTCAACGAAAATTTTATAAATAATTAATTTGTGATACGCTGCGTAAAGAAATAGTAAGGCTAGTAGTGTTGCTGACGTTAAAACAATCGCCTTTTTCCAAAATGTTGCTGATTTTAATTGTAGTAACATAGATTTTTATTTCTAAATTCTAATGAGGAAATATATTTATGACATAAAAAAAGTATAATACGACTCTAAGAGTTAATGAAAACAGCTTGACTCTAGCCCTTTTTTTATTCAGTTTTTCTATACCTACTGAACTCGGAAAAATCCTTCAATTAAACACTTTGTTTTTTAGATTCTATTTAGATCCAATCATCATAAATGAAACATACCGAATTGACTTGAACCGTAGTGTCAAAAAGAGCTTGTTCCAAAAAAATTAAGGGAGAATAGTTGTTTCAATCACATTGTAAAACTACTGCAGTATAACGCTCAACTGTTACGAAATTGGGATAGTTTCTTTCGATTTTGTACCATCTTTTCCGATCTTCTCTATTCCTGGTATATAAAAAGGTAAGTCCCTGATCATAAAATCTGATCTTATTTACGGGGTATATTGCCTATGGCTTTGAAATGAGCAGAAGAGCAAAGATGCTAATCCAGAATAGACTCTTCTACGTTCAATTCAATGCATCTTTTGGCAATCAAATTTCGTGCGAATGTCCCGCTTACTGTAGACAAACATACTTACAAGTGTATCACATTTGAAACATTCATTGGCAATTTACCTTCAGTGAAATAATCTTTTACATTGTCCTACATAGTCAGCAGATCTCATACTTCCTTCATTGTATCAACATATATCGGTGGAGCTACTCAAACGATCTTAAATGATTGTATATTCCAGATCAATTATACGGAATTTACAATAAAGTGTAAGTTCAATCATCGTTAGCTACTTACGTTATACTTAGGATGAAATTTCCACAATGGTGTTGTGAGAAGAAACTCCGGAATTATGTGCTCTTGAATCTAATAATGTCCGGAAGCGAAAGTATAAATCCCGAATTATCTATTTGGACTTAATCAATTAGTTGACCTTTACGAAAAAAAGTAAAGTGAACTTAAAGTTGATTATTTACTATACAATTACAGTTTTATGAAAAAGGCATTAATAATACTATTAAGTGTAATACTAATTGGACAATTGAACTCAGTTTTTTCCGCATTGGGTAAATCAAAACACCCTATTGATATTATAGATGCGGAAATAGGATATGAGTATACTGGTCCCATTCCTGCAACATCGGTTAATCTGCTAAATACTTCAAACTACACAAGACTTCCGTGGCTTACAGAAGCGTTAATTAATATTAAGTGTCCGGGTACTGGACATTTATGCGCGGTAGTTTATCCTGCTCACATGACTCTTCAACAAGCATTGGATTTACTTGATAGTTTTGGATTTCAAAACCTTGTAACAGACCCTCATACAATAGTTGACGGCTCAAATCTAGCAAACTATGTTAGAGTATATCAGAAATCTGAGTAGATCAACTCAATGCGTCAACCTGACCCTGCTCACGACATTGTTGGATCATCGCAGTGTGTGGGAGGAAATACTTTATCTGTTCCACTTTCGTGCATCTACTGATTAGTAAGGGGATGTAGTGTATTCGTGAATGAGTTGCCGGAACTCAACATCATTCAATATGTTTCTTGCTGCAACAAAACCCCTCCGGTGCAGTTCTTGCGTAATACCGCTCCAGTCTTGCGTTAATTGTGCTCAAATGAAAGCATTTTGACCAAACAAAATACTCGCAACACAATCAAAACCTGCCTCTTGCTGAATTATTTCCTGTTGTATTTCCCCATCAGCGCGCCTTCACCAAGTATATGCCCGATCATCGCTGTAGCCAGGTCACCCTTTGTTGACACTTCCGGTAAATCAACATCTGTATCCAATGCAAACAAGTAGAAGAAATAGCGGTGCTCTCTATCAGGCGGACAAGGCCCCATGTATCCGGTTTTTCCGGAGCTGTTCATGCCACTGATGCCTGGCATGCTATGCTCTTTGATCTCAGAGCCAGGTTTGATATTCCAGACCACCCAATGATCATAAACCCCACCCGGTGCATCCGGGTCATCAACAATCAACGCCAGTGTTTTGGTGCCTGCAGGCAATTCACCAATCTGCAAGGGCGGGTTAATATTTTCTCCATCACAAGTGTATTTGGAAGGTATATTACCCTCATGCACAAATGCAGGACTAGTAAGATTAATAATAGTAGGTACCATATCTATGATTGTATTTATCGAATGAACAATCCAGCCACGCACAATGCCTATGAACCAGGTTTTCTCTGGTAAGGGGCCTGGCGCCATAGCAGCTACAATAGCCGAACCGGCAACTGGTGCAAACAAAAGGGGCCTGGGTTTCGAAATGGTTTCAATAATACGACCGGGAGAATGTACAGTGCTGACAGGAATAAATCCTTCTGACCTGTCTGGCAGCAGTACCTGGTAGAATGAACCGGTGGCTGCCATGATAACAAGGTACGTGCTTTTATCCAAAACCGGAGAGCCGGTTATGCTGGAAATGGAAGCCAATCAATAGTGTCAATATTTACTTTTTGTGTGCCCCTACATCAGCAGGGGAGAGCAGCCTTGCTTTCACGGGTTTCTCCGAGTACTGATCAGCACCCGCATCCGCAGCGCCGATACGCAGCTGCGCATCCATATCAGTAGTAAGCAAGCGATACGCGCTCTGACCTATGCCTCGGGCAGGACTTTCCTTTGAGAGATGAAATACGCCATACTGGTCTTGCGCCAACAAGGGATCCTGTTGAATAAACGCAGAGTCTGGGAGTTGTCCTGCTCCTTTTGTATTGAAGATGATATTTCCTTTCCAGGTGGGATGAATAAAGTCATTGCCTTTGATGCTCACAGCTTCGCCACCACCCTGTAAGATATTGTATGCGATAGTGATGTAAGTTGATCCGATGCCTTTCTCGCGCAATCCGCGTACAATATTCTCTTCATTGTTCACCAGTGTATTGAAGATGATCAGCACCCTGTCTGGTCTGTCATGGGAGCGGAGATCCGCTCCATCGGCTACTTCAGCGCCACCGTTCCCGATAGTGATCGCTGGTTTGCATTGCTCGAAATAATTGCTGGAAATGATATGGTCGTCTCCAAAAATGCGGAGCCCTGGAGTACGCAAAAAATAATTACCATATACTTCGCAATGATTACCATGACGCAATGTGAATTGCGCTTTGCAATCCCGGATCGTATTGTAACGCACCGTCACGAAACTGGCTTTCACAGATATCAATTCATTCTCTCCCGCACATTGTTCAAAGAGATTATGTTCTACGAGACTATGGCTGGAAGAAAGGCTGTAACCGCTCAATCCGAATTGCAGGGCTTCTGCGCCATTGCCTTTTTGTGGCAGGAAATCGAAGAAGTAATTGTGGTGGATCCAAAGTCTTTCAGCGATCTGACTGCCTTCTCCTCGCACACCAATGAATTTGCCCAATGCATTCTTATGCTGGAAAGTATTGTAATCTACCTGGTGGTCGCTGCCCATGAGGGTGAGGTAATTCCCTTCACCGGTCGTCTGGAAGATATTCTGCGTGAAGCGGCAGAAACTGGTGCCGGCCTGTGTTGATGCCTTGTCTGATTTATGTGTGAAAAGAAACCCTTTGATAGTGATATGGGAAGCGGGAGCTTCCAGTTTGAAACCATGCTCTCCGGTGATCTCGGTAATGCCTGAGGCATCAGCACTGATGAGGATCGGTTGCGTGAAAGAACCACTGATACGGATGGCAATAGGCTCAGTTGCGTTGTACACACCGGCGGCTAGAATGATCTCATCTCCTGGTTTTGCTTTGTTGATGGCGAGTTGCAGGGCATCGAGTTTTTTAACGCGGATAATATGGGCCTGTACATGCAGGCAGGTCAGCAAAGAAATAATAAGTACGATTGGCTTCATGGTTCGTAAGTACGGGATTTTTTTCAGTTCCTGCTCCGGGTTGTTTTGCAATCTATACAATCCTATTGGCCGGAAGGAAAAGTAAAACCCGCTGCCTGCGCAACGGGTTTATTTATCAAGGCCTGCTACAAGAGTTTATTTGAAATAACATACACGGGTTCGCAAATTTACCTGCATTATTCCTCCGCCACAATAACACGAACTGGTAAATTTTTTTGCAGATGGAATTATTGGTTGGGTGTTTTGCGTGAGCGCCAAACAGTAAAGTCGAAACGCGCATCTATCGAAATAACATGACGGTAAAACTTTTCTCCGGTGCTGATCACAGATGGCCGGTAGTAAATTCCCAGATTGAATTGTCTTTGCAGCCTCGCTTCAATGCCGGTAGTGATCCCATAACCCGGATCCGTCTTATCGTATTTTTCGATGGCGCTATTTTTGTCGTAACGATAGTAGTTCATTCTCATATAATTAATGCCACCAACAATATAGAAAAACCGATGCACGGGATAGTGTATCATAGCATCGAAACCAGTGTTGGTGATGGCTTCCTCACCCTCATCCCTGAACGGAAAGGGGTAGAAGCTACTGTTTGTCATACCAGTAGCGTTGAGGGAGAATTTTACATTGTTCTTTTTGTAAAAAAATGCCGCGCCAATTCCCATAAAACCTGCAGTGCTGGCAGCTTTACCGGTCAGGTACCTATGGTACTTCATGGCATTGAGGTAGGGAAAACACAGGGTAATCCTAATAGC
>CAZGSG010000194.1:0-11224 GCA_964528095.1 uncultured Terrimonas sp. | reverse complement strand
CAGGATGATAAGCATGGCTTCTGTCAGTTCATTGATATCGTTGGGAAACTGGTCAGTATCCCAGCCATTCTGGTAGTCGCCGCGATTGGCATCCATACTGCCGAGCAAACCGGCATCTACCGCTACCTGTAATTCATGTGCAAATGTATGTCCCGCGAGTGTCGCATGATTGACTTCGATATTCAGACTAAAGTCGTTCAGCAGGTCATATTGTCGGAGAAAACCAATGCCGGTTTCACTGTCATAGTCATATTGATGCTTGGATGGCTCACAGGGTTTGGGCTATATAAAAAATTTTCCCTTGAAACCATTTCTCCTGGCATAGTCTTTTGCTGCATGAAGAAATCTGGCGAGATGTTCCTTTTCTCTTTTCATATTCGTATTCAGCAAACTCATATAACCTTCCCGTCCACCCCAAAAAACATAGTTTTCACCGCCAAGCGCCATTGTTGCATCCAATGCCGCTTTTACCTGTGCCGCGCCGTGCGTGAGTACATGGAAATCGGGATTGGTAGCGGCTCCATTCATGTATTTTTTATTGGAGAAAAGATTGGCTGTGCCCCAAAGCAATTTCACACCGCTTATTTCCTGTTTTTGTTTGAGGTAATCTGTAAGCGCTTTCATTCTTTTATCATTCTCATTAACGTCGTTGGTATAATCTACCACATCAACATCATGAAAACAATAATAAGGCAGTCCCAATTTTGTTATGAATTCGAATGCGGCATCCGCCTTCTGCTTCGCCCGCTCCACTGCATCGGATACATCGCTCCAGGGAAACAAATGAGTAGGCTCACCAAAAGGATCGGAACCATTGCCTCCAAAGCTATGCCAGTACGCACAGGCAAAACGCAGATGATCCTTCATCGTTTTTCCTGCTACTACTTTATTTTCATCATACCACCGGTACGCCAGTGGGTTATCAGATTCTTTTCCTTCATAACTGATTGCAGAAATGCCTTTAAAAAACTCTTTCTGTCCTAAAATAATCGCCATATTAATTTGTTAGTTGTGTTGAATTAAACAATTTGCATTAGTTCGATAACTAGTCAATACCCTTATTAATTTTTACTATTTAAAATCAATAAGGGAAGGATGAAGACTCATCCTTCCGTATGATTGCTTGCTATGAATCTGCTATTCCAGCTTTTTATGAAATAATAATCGTGGTCTTATCCTGTTCATTTAACATGTATCCTTGTTTCTGCAAGCGTTAATCCTGCAGATTGTGCGGTCAGTTTTATTTGCCCGCTTACACCCGCCTTTGTTCGAATGATCACCATAGCCAGTCCATTGTATGCTTTTCTTTCTTTTGAGGGGAATGCTTCCAAATCAGCCGGATCACCATTATCCGTAGCAATAATTTCACCTGGCCCGGATAGCTCAAAACGTATACGGTTACCGGCTTGCGGCACCAACAATCCATTACTATCCAATACCCGGAGTGTAATAAATGCCAGGTCTTTACCATCTGCACGCAACGTATTGCGGTCTGCAAGCAGCTGCATTTGCACAGCATCTCCGGCGGTCCTCACTGTGTCGGTGGCCCATATCGATCCGTTCTTATAAGTTACTACTCTTAACACACCTGGTTGATACACCACACTATCCCAGCGTAGCCGGTATTCAAACAATCCTTTCTTTTTCCTGCCCAATGACACATCATTCAGGAATAATTCTCCTTCATCACCCGAGGTAAAAACATGCACGGGTGTGATAGCGCCTGCACGTTCCGGCCAGGTCCAGTGTGGCAGAATATGCGCCATTTTATTGGCTGGCCGCCATCTTGATTGATATAAATAAAAGCGGTCTTTTTTGAATCCCGCCAAATCTATAATACCGGAATAGGAACTACGTGCGGAATAATAGGGAGTAGGTTCACCCAGGTAATCGAAACCCGACCACACAAATTCACCGGCTACATAAGGATGTTTGTCCTGGGAGGCAAAAACCTTATCGGGAGAAGCCCCAAACTGAGCCGTATAAAGTTCATAAGCGCTTACCTGCTGTAACCTGGAATTACCACCGGCACCTTCAGCAATAGGCGCACTGATGTCATCGACCACAGGAAACAAATATGTGCCGCGGGTGCTCAAAGCAGAAGCCGTTTCACTGCTCACGATCAGCTTCCCCGGAAATTTCTGTTGGAATGCCGGATAAAGCGGCGAAGTTCTAATCCCCTGCAGATGCAGGTATGCCGGCGCATCCCTTATACCCTCTCCCTGGTAGTTCAAACTTAGTATATCCATCATTTTCGGAAAAGGCATATCCGGCTTGGCATAATTCATAGATGCAGTTGCAGGTCTTGTACTGTCTTCATCTCTTACGATATCATATAATTTTTTTGCTAATGCGGCTCCCTGTTCCGCTGTATACTGTTCTCCTACTTCATTACCAAAACTCCAGGCGATAACAGATGGATGATTTCTATCCCTTCTTATAAATGCCCTGGTATCGGGTTCATACCAGTCAGTGAAGATGAGGTGAAAGTCAAGCGGTGTTTTTTTTCTTTCCCAACTATCAAATATTTCATCGATCACCAAAAACCCCATCCGGTCTGTTAAATCCAGTAGTTCGGCAGCCGGCGGGTTATGAGCAAGGCGAATTGCGTTGCATCCCAGCTCACGAAGTATTTCCAGTTGTCTTTCAGCTGCCCGCACATTAAATGCTGCGCCTATGGCACCAAGATCATGGTGCTGGTTAACACCCTGGATCCGTACCGGTTTACCATTGACATGCAGACCTGTTACCGCATCAAATTTTAATGAGCGGATCCCAAATCTTGTTTCATACTCGTCAATCTTTTTTCCTTTCTGACTTATTCTTGTAACGGCTACATAAAGATTCGGTTGCTGTACCGGGACCGGCCCCCATAGCAATGGATTGCGCAGGACCACTGCATTTGTTATACTTTGATTGGTACCAGCTTTTATGAGAGCGGTAGATACAGGAAAGGTAGCCAGTTTTTTTCCTGTCCGTTCAAGATCATTATTTACACGATAGATCTCGGTAACAACTTCAATATCCCGATCAGTCGCGGATTTATTGTCTATACTGACAACTATATCAACGGTTGCAGATGAAGTTGACACATCTCTTGAAGTAATAAACGTTCCCCACTGTGCTATATGCACGGGATTTACTTTAGTGAGCCATACATTGCGATATATACCGCCACCGGGGTACCACCGGGCTGAATTCGTTGGATTATCCAACCTTATGGCAAGCTGATTATCGCTTCCTGTTTTTATATATGGAGTAAGATCGAGCCGGAAGGAGTTATAACCATAAGGCCAGCCTCCCACCAAGTTACCGTTTAACCATACCATTGCATAAGACATTGCCCCATCTATGTCGAGATAGATTTGTTTTCCTTTATCTGTTTCCGCAATATTCAAACGCTTGCGATACCAGGCTACTCCCTGAACAGGAAGCCTGCCCATCCCTCCTCCTACTATTGCATTGGCTTCTTTGTAAAACGGACCTGCGATCGCCCAGTCATGCGGAAGATTGACTGATTGCCAGGCATCGTCATTAAAATTGTTTTGTACAAAAGGAAAGTCTTTCCCGGGGTTACCCTGCGGACGAGCATGTTGCCTGGCAGGATCCTTAATAAAATCATTCCCGGAAGGTAGTATCCAACTCTTTAATACATCCTGCGAAGAAACAACCGATACGGATTCGGTGGGCTTGCTGTCAGCCACCACATTATCATTACGATCTGCAATTTCCGGACGGATATCATACACCAGCTTATCCGGTTCGTTTGTATACCGAAAAAATTTCCAGCCGTCGTTGATACTGGTCCGTTCGCGATATTGCGACAGCGCGGGTTTTTTACCCGGGGAATATATGGAAGATTTTTGCCCGGCACAATTCACCGATACCACTAAACACAGCAGCAGAATGAATGAACTTAATCCTGGAAACAGTCTGTTGTTTACAATAGTCCGGTCGGCGTGCATGTAATGTTGTTTTTCAATTGTTGAATAGGGTAAATCAAATTGAGTTCCCATTTACAGAATGAAATACAAGCGCTTCATCCGGGAAACTTACCTGGCTTTTCTGAAAATAAGGATGAGGCTATAGCATCTAATAGCGACTGGCCTTTGCAGAAAAGGAAATAGGAGAGATGAGATTTTCATCTCTCCTATACTGCTTATACTGCTATTAATTGTGCTCTGTTGATCAATCTCTTTTTTATTGAGGATATCCGGGGTTCTGTTCCAGTTTTGCACTTCTGTTCCTTTCAATTTCATCAGCAGGTATTGGCCAGAGATTGTAATAATCCTGCATCTGCGTACCATAGAATGGATTAAACCTTTTTACCCTGTCCACCCATTTGCCCATACGCATTAAGGTCAGCATTCTTTTTTCTTCAACACCAAATTCTCTTAATCTTTCATCGAGTATATAATCAAGTGTTACCTGGGCTGGTAAGATAGCGACTCCTTTAGACCTTGCGCGAACAGTGTTAATATCTGCTGCGGCTTCGGTTGTTTTGGTCAGCCCCAGGTAGGCTTCTGCCCTGATGAGATAGGTTTCCGCGAGCCTGAACATATACTGGTCGATATAAGTTCCGCCAGCACCCGCAGTCAGGTAATACCTGGCCAGGGAGTCGATGTTACGGATTGCAGCAGGAACGCTGGCCAATGCTGTAACCAATGTTTGCGGTGGTTCATATACCTGGGTGGACTTTGATTGATAAGGATAAAGGGCTCTATCTGGTTTATTGGCTACAATGTTACCATTGATCCCTGTTGTACCCGCTGGCGGATTGCTGGTAGATATGCGTTGACCAAAGAATGGGCTCGCCGGGTTATTACCATAAAAATCTCTTACCAGGTTGTGGTTAGCATTACGGATATCATTATTATAATCACTCTGCCATATATCTGTTATATAGTGGGCATTGGGTGCCAGGAATCCAACACCTCTGCCGCCGGTATAATTGGCAATAGGCCAAAGGAACGGCGCTACACCGTTTATCTTCACATCACGTACCAGAGGGGCATGTACACGTTCCAGTGCATATACACCAAACTGTGTTCCGCCTGAAGTACTGGCTCCACCGCCGATCACGTCTGTTTCTATCTGTATAACCCATATTGATTCCCTGTTACCACTTTTCCTGTTTTGATTACCTCGTTGAAACAGGTCCCAGTAAACATCTCCTGGCGTAACGGTACTACGTCTACCGAAGCGTGTCGTCATCAGGCCCATCGCCGGATCGCTGATAACAGCTGTTGCCGCATCGATGGAATTTTGAAACTGTCCATCAGCCAGGTATACTTCGGAGAGTAAATGTTTAGCCGCCTGGGTAGATACTTCTCCATCCCTGATCGAAGAAGATGAAAGCGAAAGCAGGTTGGTTCCTGCAAATTTCAAGTCATCTATCACCTGTGCATATACTTCTTTCCTTGTGGCCCGGGTAAAATCAGTTCTTGGAGTCAATACTTCTTCCAGTATCAATGGCACACCACCATATAAATAAGCCAGGTTGCGATAAGCGAACGCGCGGAAAAATCTTGCCCTTGCTTCAAACAATAGTTTTTGCGCATCAGTGAGAGAAGAACCGCCAAGCCGGCTGATAATGGTGTTGGCCTCCGATATGATCTTATAGTTCTGCCCCCACAAACCATTCGTAAAACCATTGCGTGGAGCCATATCCGCTGCCATATTGGGTGTAGTTACCGTAATATCGAAATAAACATCTGTCCGGTACAACTGATAAAATGGTGAGAAGTCATTGATCGTATAAAAATGATGCCTGACCAACCCGTACAAATTTGTAACAGACGCGTTGAAATCTGCCTCGGTCTTAAATGCATTGGTAGTACTTAAGAAATCCAAAGGCTTTTCATCCAGGAAATTCTTGTCACAGGATATAACACCTGTAAACAAAATAGCGGTTAAAAAAATCTGAATTTTTTTCATATAATAATATGTTATCGTTAATACGTAATATTTAGACCCACAGTAAACGCTCTCATTACCGGTCTTGTGCCAAGTAAGCCACCGGCTGCATTATTCTGACCATCTGTGGAAACCGGTTCAGGATCCCAACCTTCCCATTTGGTCCAGGTAATTAAATTCTTGCCGCTCACATAAAGGTTAATCGATTGAGCCTTTATTTTTTTAAGAACAGTAGCACCCAGATTGTATGATAAAGAAGCATCCTGCAGTCTTACGAAACTCCTGTCCTGCCATCTATTGAGCGTTGTTTCATTATAAGAACGCGCACCGGAGATATTACGTGGATATTTGCCATTGGGATTAGCAGGTGACCAGTAGTCGATTGCAGACAGGTAATTGTTTCTTGTACCATTATCATCGCGGAAATAGCTGGGGTTATTATTTCCAAGGTATCCATTTTTACCACCCTGGATAGCATTCAGGAAAAAGCTAAATGAAAATGCTTTATAACTTAAGTTGTTGTACAAGCTAAGTTGATAAGCTGGCTCACGGCGACCAATGAAAACCCTGTCTTTGTCGGTAATCGTGTTATTCCTGTCCTCGTCTATGATCCTGTAAGAACCAATAGTGAAGCCTGGAAGCCTTGTATCGTTAATTCCGTATATACCATTATACTGGTAATCAAATATTGTATAACGCGCCCTGTTTATAAACAATCCACTTCCTACAAGGTCATCTTCTATTCCATCTGCGGGGTTCACATCCTGGCCGGTAAGATGTATGATCTTGTTTACATTTCTCCATGCGTTCAGCGTAGCGCTCCATTTAAAGTCTTTTTGATCTATTATTTTATAGGTCAGGTTAGCTTCAAATCCTGTATTACGAAGTTGACCCAGGTTTGTTTGAATGCTGCTGAAACCTGTAGCGGTAGGAATGTTCACTCCGAATAACAGATCATAGGTATTGTTATTATAGAAATCCAGGGAACCACTGAACCTCCTGTTGAACGCCTCAAAATCGATACCAAGGTTCAGACCTTTTGTACGTTCCCATTTCAGGTCAGGATTACCGAGCGCTGTTACCTGTTGTGCTGACGACGTTGTACTGCCATCTCCAAACACATAAGGGAAAGCAAAATTATTATTAGGAGGACTTGGAACCCAGGGCGTAGAAGATACGGTTGCAATGGATGAGTATCTTGGTGTCTGGTTACCACTTTCACCATAACCTATCCTCAGCTTGAGGAAGTTGATCGGTTTTATTTTTTGCATGAACCCTTCTTCTGAAAGTATCCAGCCCAGGGCTACAGTTGGAAAATATGCATACTTGAAGTTTTCAGCAAATGCAGAAAAACCATCCCGGCGTATTGTTGCAGTCACCAGGTACCTGTCATTGAACTTGTAGTTAATTCTTGCCATCTGGTAATTCAATGCTTCCTGGTAAGCGCTTGATGTTACAAAAGCATTGGTACCCTGCCCGAGATTATTATACCCGAGGTTAAGTCTTGTAAATACTTCTGACCGCGCACCGGTGCTGTTGAAAATTCTTTTAACAGCTCCATATAAAAGCGTACCGGATATATCATGTTTTCCAAAAGCCTTTGCATAGCTAAGGATATTATCGAACGTGTAGTCATAATAATCCTGGTAGTTCTTAAAAGCCTGTCCCTGTAGGCTTGCAGCATAAGGACTTGCGAAGTAACGATTACTGGTCCTGTAGTTGTTACCAAAGTTCATCCGGTAATTCAATCCTTTTAAGAAAGGAAAATCTATATCGGTATAGATATTCGCAAAATAATAATTGTTCCTTTCATAGTCATCTACATAAAAAGTTTGAAAGGGATTTGGCACCAGTGTATTGGTAGGACTTGGGATCAATACACCATTTGCATCGAATGGTACGTGTAAGGGTGATGCCTGTATAACATTGCCAATGGTTGGTTCCGCCCCATCCTGGTTAGTAAAAGAACCAGATGAAACGAGGCCAACCTTCCACCATGTCAACGGTTTGGTTTCTAAATTAACCCGCAGTGATTTTCTTTTAAACTTATCGTTTATGATAAATCCTGACTGGTCCACTAAACCACCAGACAAAAGATAACTGAACCGATCATTACCACCTGAGATACCCAGGTTATTTTCTACGATCCTGCCCCTGTTGGTAGATGCGTCCCACCAGTCGAAATTATTTGCCAGCAGGTTACCCGATCCGTCACGCATGGTAGGGTCCACAAACTGGGCCACATTAAATGCAGGATTGGGTTGTGTGAAATCAGGGCCCAGGTAGGATTTATCCCAGTTCGCATCCCTGATATTCTGCAGGTATTGTTCTAAATCCATCGGCCTCAGCTTCTCTGTTGGATTCTGAGTGGAGTATGAACTGGAAAATGTGATACGCGGTTTTTGATTGTTGCGGCCTTTCCTGGTGGTAATTAAAATAACACCATTTGCAGCCTGTGCACCATAGACAGCAGTAGAACTGGCATCTTTGAGTACATCAATAGAGGCGATATCATCCGGGTTGATGGATGATAAAGATTGTGTGTACTGGATACCGTCGAGAATAACCAGTACGCTCTGGCTACCATTCAATGTATTCTGTCCACGTATATTTATAGGAGGTGTTCCACCGGCAAAAGTGGAGATCCCCACATTGAGACCTGGTACGGTTCCCTGTAACAGTTGTCCGATATTAGTATTCGGCGCTTCCTGCATAGCCTCGAGGTTTACGCTGGCTACTGCACCGGTAAGGTCTTTTTTCTTTCGGGTACCATAACCTACTACTACTACCTCGCCTATTTCCTGGGAGGAGGAAGCCAGTTGAACATTCACCCGCGCACCATCTCCTATCACAATTTCTTTTTGTGCATATCCAATATTGGATATGACGAGTACAGTGCCTTTGGTCACCATGAGTGTAAACTCGCCATTCTCATCGGTAGTTGCACCAGTACTGGCTCCTTTCGTCTGCACAGAGGCGCCAACAATAGGCAAGCCGGCTTCAGTTGTTACACGACCCGTTATCTTTTTTTCCTGTGCCAGGGCCGGTAATGACCCAACCAGACAGGAGGTAAACAGGAAGAGCATCAGCAACCTGTTGAACGATGACCAGGTAATACTGATCGCATTTCTTCTTTTTACAGTTTTTTCTGTAATCATTGTTTTGCTGTTTTAAGCAGTTAGAAATAAGTTTAAGAAAGCCGTATTGGAAAGCCGGCGAAATCTGTCATCCGAGGGTGGATCATCCATAAATCTGCCTATGAGCGAAGTAGTGAAAGCGAACTCCAATGAGAAGAATACAATAAAGAAGCGATGGTAAAACGGAGCGCACGAAAGTTGAACAGGTAGTTTCATACAGCAGTTTTATAAAAAAAATCAATCGTTAGCAGACACCAGGAGCTTGTCTTGCAAAACGAATATAGGAAAAAACAATAAAATAGCAACCGATTGCATTTTTTTTATTTGAAAATCCTCACGTCCTTTGATAAACATGCCAGAACACCGGGAAGTCACCATATATGATATAGCCAGGCACCTGAATATTTCAGCGGCCACCGTGAGCAGGGGATTGAAAAACAATCCCATGATCAATAAAAACACGAGGAAAAAAATTGTCGAAGCGGCAAAATCTCTTGGCTATCAATCAAATACATTTGCCAGCAGCCTGCGGAGCCGGCATACGCATACACTCGGCGTACTCGTACCCCGGCTGAACAGCCATTTTATGTCATCAGTACTCGCAGGCATGGAGAATGCCGCCAGCAGGGAGGGGTACAATCTTATTATAGCGCAATCGCTGGAAGATGCGGAAAAGGAAAAAACCAATGCGGCCACGATGTTCAATAAAAGAGTGGACGGGCTGCTGATCTCACTATCATATAACACACAGGATATTAGCCATTTAGAGCCTTTCTTTAAAAGAAAAATCCCCGTTGTTTTTTTTGACCGTGTTTATCCGCACAGCGAAAGCACTTCCGTGGTGATCGATAATTATACCGCCGCCTATAATATTACCAAACACCTGGTAGAACAGGGTTGCAAACGGATCATGCACCTGGGAGGCAATATGTTGAGAAATGTATATAAGGACCGGTTCAATGGCTATCGCCAGGCACTCTCCGATCATCATCTCCCTTTCCCGGAAAAACTCCACCTGACCAGCACGCTTTCGGAAGAAGCAGGCACGGCCGCGGCTGCACATATCCTTGCGCTGAACCCTAAAGAGCGCCCTGATGCTGTGTTTGCAGCCAATGATACAGCGGCAGTGTATTGTATGCTTGCACTCAAGACTGCTGGTCTCCGTATCCCGCAGGACATCGCTTTTGCCGGTTTTAACAATGATCCGATCAGCAGAGTGATCGACCCCAATCTCACTACCGTTGATTACTCCGGTCATATCATAGGGGATACAGCTGTCACCAATTTGACTAATCATCTAAAGGGAATCAGCAACTTATACATAACCAATTTTATTACACTCCGGGCAGATCTGGTCATCCGGAAATCTTCATTGAAAAAACAATCCTGAAATTGATTTTTTTTGCGATCTTCAAGCAACCGATTGCAAATGAAACCGAAAAAAGACGTCACTATCTACGATATTGCTCAAAAACTGGAGCTTTCTTCTGCCACTGTAAGCCGGGCGCTACAGGATAATCCTGTCATTAATAAGAAGACCAGGACAAGAGTGCAGGAAGCCGCGCTTAAGCTGGGTTATCGTCACAACACGTTCGCCAGCAGCCTGCGAAAACAACACACCAATACGATAGGTCTTATTGTTCATGAATTGAGGAGCAACTTCATGACTTCCGTTCTTGCCGGCATCGAAAAAGTAACATCAGAAGCCGGGTATGATCTGCTTATTGCCCACTCATCGGAGAGCTTTAAAAAAGAAGCGGCCAATGCGCTCAACTTATTTCATAAAAGAGTAGACGGACTTATAGCATCCCTTTCTTTCGATACAAACGGGTTAAAACACTTTAAGCCCTTCCAGGAAAAAGGCATCCCTGTGGTGTTCTTTGACCGGGTAGAAGAACAATCGGATAGTACAGCCGTGGTCATTGATAATTACAAATGTGGTTACCAGGCCACAAAACACCTGATAGAACAGGGCTGCAAACGTATTGTACTGGTGACAGCGAGTTTGAAACGAAATGTATATGCTCAGCGGCACAAAGGTTATAAGGATGCGCTTTATGATAATGGCATTCCTTTTAATGAAGAGTATGTATTGATCAAGGATCTCAGTGAACAATACGGAGTGGAGGCCGCCAAACAAATCATGAAAATGAAGCCACTGCCGGATGGGG
>CAZGSG010000193.1:0-11229 GCA_964528095.1 uncultured Terrimonas sp. | reverse complement strand
GATGCCGGTAATGAGTCAGAGACTCATCACAACAACCCTATAATTTTATTATTTACTAAAGATCTGGGTATCTAAGAACGAATACATGAACATTACTGACAACAGGGACAGGGAACTTAATATTGCGCAATTTTTCTTAATCCAATATTTTACTGGTATTCAATTGCCAGTACCTCTTAAAAGCCGTTTTATCTGGGAGTAGCAATATTGTAAAAAATAAGGCTGGTATTGTCTTTTCAGACCGTTTCTTTCTTAATCATAAGTTTAACAGGCTGACGCATATTTTTTACTATCAAGCCAGGAACTGCTTCCTAAAGACTCAAATCCAAATTTCCCTTTAATTATTCCAAAAATTTGGATATCTCATAAAAAATAGTACTTTGCGTCAAATTAACGCAAAGCTGTGAAAGCCTTTAACCAATACCAAAACCCCTCTCTAGCCATCGACCTGGTGGTTTTTGGATATTATGACAATGATTTGTTTGTGCTTCTTCTAAACCGGAAGGAGGAACCTTTTAAGGATACGTGGACATTACCGGGAGCCTTTCTTCAAATGGATGAGCTATTTCGGGATACTTGTACAAGAGTATTAAATACCAAACTCGGAATGACGAATCTTTACCTGGAACAACTATACACCTTTGATCAGATGGAAAGAGATCCCAGGGGAAGAGTTATCTCAGTGACCTATTTTGCATTAATTAATCCGAAAAAATTCGAAGTGGTTGCAGGAAATATGGCGAATGATGTGAAATGGTTTAAATCCAGCAAAATTCCAAAACTGGGATTTGATCACGAGGCCATTTTCAAAATGGCATTACAAAGGTTAAAATCAAAAATTCTTTACTACCCGATGGGATTCGAGCTGCTTGATCAAGAATTTACTATGACCGAATTACACGAATTATATGAATGTATACTGGGGATTCACATTGATCGTAGAAATTTCAGGAGGAAAATACTGGATTCAGCGTACATCATAAATACGGGAAAAAAAAGAGAAGGATTACAAAACAGGCTTCCTGATCTCTATAAATTTAATAAGCAGTTGCAAGCCAATAAATTTCACCTAAATATTGATTTATAATGACACTATCTCCCATTTTCTTAAAAGACGGTTATAAAGTAGGACATAAATTCCAATACCCAGAGGGAACAACATTAGTTTATTCCAATCTGACTCCTCGAAAATCAAGAAATCCGGAAATCAATGAAATAATCTTTTTTGGACTTCAGTATTTTATCAAAGAATATTTAGTTAACCAATTTGACTCCCAATTCTTCAAACAATCAAAAGATAAAGTTTTGAGAGCTTACGCAAGAAGGATTGATAACTATCTGGGAAAGGATAGCATTACATACAAGCATATCTCTGACCTACATGATCTTGGTTATTTGCCTTTGGAAATAAAAGCATTGCCTGAAGGAAGCCTGGTTCCCATGCGGGTACCGATATTCACCATTAAAAACACACTACCTGAGTTCTTTTGGCTCACCAATATGCTAGAGACGCTATTAAGCGCTATCATTTGGAAGCCGAGCACATCGGCTACAACAGCCTTTCAGTACCTGAAAACTTTTACCAGGTATGCAAAGGAAACTGTTGGTGATGATACAGGTTTTATTGCCTGGCAGGGTCACGACTTTTCTTTCAGGGGGATGAGCGGGGTTGAAGATGCCGTATTGAGCGGAGCAGGACATCTACTGTCCTTTGCTGGAACAGATACAATACCAGCAATTGACTTCCTGGAAGAATACTACAATGCCAATTGCGAAAAGGAATTGATCGGAGGCTCCGTTCCTGCAACCGAGCATAGCGTAATGTGTATGGGCACACAGGATGATGAAATAAAAACATTCGACCGTCTGATTAGTGGTGTCTATCCTTCCGGTATTGTTTCCATTGTTAGTGACACCTGGGATTTTTGGCAGGTCATTACTGAATTCTTACCTGCTTTGAAAACCAAGATCATGGCGCGAAACGGAAAGGTTGTGATTCGCCCTGACAGTGGTGACCCGGTTAAAATTATTATTGGGGATAAAGATGCTGTAGCTGGTAGTCCTGAATACAAAGGTGCTATAGAATGTATGTGGGAGACCTTTGGCGGAACAATCACAGAAAAAGGGTACAAGTTATTAGACGGTCATATCGGTTTGATCTATGGAGATAGCATCACCACCGAACGACAAGTAGAAATATTGGAAGGTTTAAAGCAAAAAGGATTTGCCAGCTATAATGTCGTGCTGGGCATTGGTTCTTATACCTATGAGTATGTAACACGCGATACGTTTGGATTTGCAATGAAAGCAACTTATGGCGAAGTGGACGGATGTGGCAGGGATATCTTCAAAGATCCAAAAACTGATGATGGTACAAAGAAATCAGCCAAAGGTCTAATGCAAGTCTTTCGTGATCCTCAGACCGGCAAATTAGCACTAAAAGATCAATGCACCTGGCAAGAAGAAGCGCAAGGTGAGCTAAAAACTGTGTTTAAAGATGGCAAGCTTACTATTAATTGGACTTTAGAAGAAATAAGAAACAATATAAAAACTAATCTATAAAACCTTTGAGTACTGTCAAGCTATATCGCCCAACTGGCATAAAAGAACTTGAATTGATAATGGCCTCGAATTGGAAGAAATTTCCTCCAAGACTGTTTTGGCAACCGATCTTTTACCCAGTATTAAATCAGCCTTATGCAGAGCAGATAGCTTCTGAATGGAACACAAAGGATGAATTTTCCGGCTACTGCGGCATTGTAACAGGATTTGAAGTAAATGAAGATTATTGTTCAAAGTATGCTGTTCAAAATGTCGGTGGCAATATTCACAATGAGCTCTGGATTCCGGCAGAAGATCTCGAACTGTTTAATCAGAACATAGTTGGCGATATCAGCATTATTAAGGTGTTTTTGGGCGATTTTGTCACGGTTCCGGAAAATGAAGCTTTAGCAAAGCTGTTACTAAAATATAAAAACAATGAAGTACAATAATACTTGGTTGCGAAATACCTCCAGCGAACAAACACAATTGAAATTCCTGCTATTTTGGGGGCATCAGCCGAATGAAGATGGTAGCCTTTCAAAAAGCTGTTTTAGCCAGTGGTGGATGGCCCCTTTTGAAGTGGATGGTGTAGTTTATAAAACAGCGGAACACTGGATGATGGCGGAAAAAGCCAGAATGTTTAATGATGAAAGTTGCCGACAACATATTATCAAATCCGATACGCCTGCTGAAGCTAAGAAAAAAGGAAGATTGATAAGTAGCTTTGATCCGGTAATCTGGGACAAAGAGAAGTTTGATATTGTCGTAACAGGAAATTTTCACAAATTTTCTAATAACGTGCAACTAGCCAGTTTCTTACTTGATACCGGCAACAAGGTAATCGTTGAAGCAAGTCCCGTAGATAACATATGGGGAATTGGGATGGCTGCAAATGATCCATTAGTTGAGAATCCTAAACAATGGAAGGGTGAGAATTTATTGGGTTACGCTCTTATGGAAGTCAGAGATAAATTGAAATAGTTATTAAAATGACCGAAAAACAGAAAAAAACTATAAGCAAATTCTTAAGCCTCATTCTACGGCATAGCCCCGAAACAATAGGCCTATCCCTGGACAGTAATGGTTGGGCAAATGTCGAAGAACTTCTTTCGAAATCGGCAGCACATAGTACTTCTTTCACAAGGGAAGAGTTAGACGATATTGTCATAACTAATGATAAACAACGATTCATTTTTAATGAGGATCTAACTAAAATAAGAGCCAATCAAGGACATTCCATTGAAGTGGGATTGGATTTGCAACCCCAGGTACCTCCGGAATTATTATATCATGGTACAGTTGAAAACGTTCTGGTCAGCATAAAAACTGAAGGTCTGCAAAGGATGCGCCGTCAGCATGTTCATTTGAGCAAGGATATAGAAACGGCCAAAAAAGTCGGAAGCCGCCGGGGAGAACCTATCATCCTAAGTGTTTCAAGCGCTGCTATGTTTCAAGACGGGTATATATTCTATTTATCCGAAAATGGGGTTTGGTTAACGAATAATGTACCTCCCGTATATATCAATTTTTAAAAAATGTCAAAAAGAGATTTCATAAAGGATGTATTATTTGGTGTATCGGTGGGGGATGCGCTGGGAGTTCCTGTTGAATTTAAACCCAGGAATGTATTGCAGCAAAATCAGGTTACAGGCATGATAGGATATGGGACGCATAACCAGCCGCCCGGAACATGGTCAGATGACAGTTCGCTGACGTTTTGCCTAGCTGAAATGCTTTGTGAAAAATACGATCTTCAAAACCTTGCTAACAGATTCATCAATTGGAAACATCATGGCTATTGGACAGCTCACGGGAATGTTTTCGATATTGGCGATGCCACAAACTCTGCCATTCTGAACCTTGCCAATGGGGTTACCCCAGTACGGGCAGGCGGAAATAGTGAAGATAATAACGGAAACGGGGCATTAATGCGGGTATTACCTCTTTTATTTCATATCCAGTATAAAAATATCGATGAAAGATTCCAGGCGGTCAAGGACCTATCATCACTAACACATCGCCATATTCGTTCTGTACTCTGCTGTTTCATATATGTGGAGTTCGCTCTTGAAATAGTAAAAGGCAAAAATAAATTCGAAGCTTACAAGCAAACCTGTAATAACGTAACTGCTTTTCTACATGAAACGGCAACATGCACTGAAGATGAATTAGCTAATCTGAGGAAAATCCTATCGGCTACTATTTATGAATTGCCGCAAGATGAAATCAGTTCTTCCGGATATGTTATTCATACGCTTGAAGCGGCTTTGTGGTGTATTTTGAATACGGATAATTATAAGGATGCAGTACTAAAAGCTGTAAACTTAGGCAGCGATTCAGATACCACGGCAGCTGTAACGGGTGGTCTCGGTGGGCTACTCTATGGATGGGGCTCAATACCTCAGGAATGGATTAACGTGTTGGCGCGAACAAAAGATATAAATAGACTTGCCGAAAAGCTCAACGCCAAATTTTATTCATAATGACAAGAGAAATTGCAATAGGAGATATTCACGGAGGATTAAAAGCGCTGGAAGAACTGATCGTAAGGATCAATGTTCAAAAAGACGACCAACTCATTTTTCTTGGAGACTATGTAGATGGTTGGTCTGAATCAGCCCAGGTTATCGAATACCTTATCCATCTTAACAGAACGACTAACTGTATCTTTCTAAAAGGCAATCACGATGCATGGTGCGAAGAATGGTTGAGGGGCGAGCCCGCAGATGAAGAATGGCTTTTTCATGGTGGAAAATCAACTGTAGAAAGCTATGCAAATTACACATTACAAAAAAAGGAAGCCCATCTTGAATTTTTCAACCGAATGAGGAATTACTATGTAGATGATACTAACCGACTGTTTATTCATGCAGGGTTTTCATCACTGCACGGACCCGCCAAAGAACATTATGAAAGTAATTATTTATGGGATAGAACCCTGTGGGAAATGGCCTTGGCCATGGATAAACGAGTAAAAAAGGATTCGAAACTATATCCCAAACGGCTCCTGCTTTATAACGAAATCTACATAGGACATACCCCTACCCTTAATTACGACATCGATATTCCCATGCAGGCCGTTAATGTCTGGAATGTAGACACTGGCGCAGCTTTTTTAGGCAAGCTAACCGCATTAAACACTAATACAAAAGAATTCTGGCAAAGCAGTACCGTGCAGCAATTATATCCTACCGAAAAAGGCAGAAACAAATAATACAACAACATGAACACATTTAATCTCATCTCTCCGGAAAAGTCAACTATTCAATTTAAAACAATGGTTTTTCCAGATAGTCAGCCTCATATTAAAATCGATATGGGAAGCGTTGCTGGTTTAAACAAAAGCGAACCCTTAAAGCTATTTACCCGTATTGCAAATGCGAATGACCTGTTACTGGTATTATTTGTCAAAAACACCCTGGACTATCTTGAGTTTGAAAAGATAGAATTAAGTATCTCCTATCTCATAACTGCCCGTATGGATCGTGTGATGTTGGATGGAGAACCCTTTTCCTTAAAAATAATCTCGGGAATCTTAAATCGGGCAGGCTTCCGAAAAATAAGCATCTTCGATCCCCATTCTGAGGTGACCACCGCATTAATTGAGCATTCATATTCCATCTCCAACCACCAGTTTGTAAAAGATGCGCTGGATGATTATTTTTCTAAAAACAAGAAAACAAATTTTTGCCTTGTTTCACCTGATGCCGGGGCTCTGAAAAAAATCCATAAGTTAGCCCAGTATTTGAAGGTGGAAGATGTGGTGGAATGTATGAAAGAAAGAGATATAAAAACAGGAGCTCTTACCAATTTTAAAACAACGGTTACCGACCTAAGCAATCAAACCTGTTTTATTATCGACGACATTTGTGACGGCGGCGGCACATTTGCCGGAACTGCCAAGATGCTTAAAGAAAAAGGAGCCGGGAAAATTGTGCTAATTGTTTCCCATGGCATTTTTAGTAAAGGGCCTGACATTGATTTTGTGGACGAAATCTATACCACTGATTCATATAAAAAAATCGAAAAAGCCAACTGTTTCGATATAGAAAAGTAT
Organism: uncultured Terrimonas sp.; assembly: GCA_964528095.1. Classification (GTDB taxonomy): domain Bacteria; phylum Bacteroidota; class Bacteroidia; order Chitinophagales; family Chitinophagaceae; genus CAZGSG01. The sequence continues at coordinate 4,628 of CAZGSG010000193.1, read as the reverse complement.
TTATAATTTACTTCCATTTGGACTGATTTGCAGTTGCTCTGATATTGAAAATCCTGGTGAATATCTTGGAAGTTCGGGGGCGAGAAGTTCCCTTTTATATCAGAATTGGTTATATGCAATTTTGGCACCCTGACCGTTTCTGTAGCTAAAAGGTTAATATGTTCAGCAATCTGAATAATATTCATAGAAAGTGGTTTACGACATTGTATCCGCTTCCTTTGGGACTTTTAAAGTCACTTCAGCAGTATGAAAATGTTTACTATTAAGATATTTGAACGAAGAATGCAATATCAACAAATCAGCTGTTAAAGGTATCCTGGCCACATAGGTATATTTATTTTTCAATCCTGGCTCTATGAAAAAAAAGCTACAATTATTAGGAAGGAAAGAACCTTCAGCGACATCATTAGGAAAGTAAACTTGGTTATTATATCGAGAAGAAGTCTCAACTGAATTCTCAACATCAAGTGATGACAAATCAAATGTAAATTCCTTAATACGATGTTGAACCTTGCCCCTATTTTCTATATAAGCCAGCACTTCAACAACCCACCAATTGTTTTTTTTTGAAATAAATTTTATATCAACGCTGAAATCAATCAGGGCTGAATTTTCTCTTTGGCGAACAAACCGAAAATAAGCCCATATGCCGCCAGCAATAATTGCAAGCGTTGTCACCCCAGACGCTATAATTTCAAAAATCAATTTCACCTTCTGGACTTCCATTAGATTTAACTATTTACACCGATTTCTCCATTCATCAACTTCGGCAATAGTCTACTCCGAAACTGGTTAACCGATTGAATTTAACTTGTATTTGACTTTACTTTTTGTAAAGAGTCTTTGATCGCTACATTGGGTATATCCTATCAATCCACATTTTTCATTTTGTTTGTCCTCTGGCCATTATTACCTATCGGCAAAAGTAAGGGTCCCCCATTTTCCCAGCTCCATTAGGATAACAAAACCCCATCTGTTTACTTACAACTTTGACAATACTCACTTCTACACGAACGCCATTAAAACTCGCTGGCGCGACAGCCGATGATTCGATATTAGGTGAGATGTTAAATAACCTGACTATTTTGCTTTGCCAAACCTTTCCGTTTTTGCGGATGTAATTAACCTGAACATCCACCTGATCTATCATATATGAAGCCTGGTTTGTAATATAAACATAAAAAGAACCGATACCACCAAGGGTATAGTCAATATCGGGATCTGCATGGCTTAGTGTTATTAATTTCTCCCAATTACTTCTTGCCGTTTTTTTATCGTTTTCAATAGCCTCGTTAGCAAGCCTTGTCGCCTCTGCCTGTCTTCGTTCCAGTGTTTCTTTCTGTATCACGGCATCCTGTTGCGCTATGACCTGGTCCTGTAATCGACTGATAGTTGTATCGTGTTGTTTATTTTGATAAAACAAATAGAATATAATAGCCGAGGCCAATACTATCAGAATTAAAACCCATCGAAACACTGTACGCTTTTTATCATTCCCCGGAAAATACTCATCGAGGGCAGGAGTATAGACAGAAGTATCCTGGGCCGAATCCGTGGCAGAGTCTGAAACTTTAAATGGAGGTGGTGTATTTGGCTTAAAAAAATCTTTTAGTTCTTCGATAGTGTTTATTGTCTTCCATTCAGGCAGGCCATCATACCATACAGGTGTTTCAGGTTTTAAAGACTTAGTTTGCAATTCTTGAATAGTAAATGGGCCGAACTCACTCTGCCCGTCGTGGAGAAAATAGAGTTTCATAGTTGGTGGTTTAAGAAAAAATACATCTATCCTACTTATTGGATTTATCAGAAAAATAAATAGAATTAATTGAATATGCAACCGGTAAACTCAATCATTCTTTTATATTCCAATTAATTCAATAAAAGAGGGTGTATACACGGGTGTCGAAATTCAATGGAACGCTATGATTCTAAAATTTTAAGATATACTTTTATCCGAAACCTTATTCAACATGCTTACTAATCTCAAACTTCAAAAACTAACAGACAATTTAAAATCCTATCACAAAAAATTCCTCTCCGGATCTATAACCGATTTAGACGAAAGTGGAACACGTATTATGATCAATCACTTCTTAAGTGATGTATTGGGTTTCGCGGCTTTAGAAGAAGTACGTACAGAATATATGATCAAAGGCACGTACGCCGACTATATGATCCAGTTAAATGGAAAAAGGCATTTTCTGGTAGAAGTAAAAGCATTTTCTTTAAATCTTAACGAAAGTCATCTAAGGCAAGCTGTAAACTATGGAGCCAATGAAGGAATAGAATGGGCTTTATTAACTAATGGGAAACAATTCGATTTTTACAAAATTCTATTTGAAAAACCTATCCAGCATAAGCGGATATTCTCAGTCGATCTTTCAGAAAGCAGTTCTATTAAGAAAGCGGTCAACATATTACAGTATATCACTAAGGATTCTGTCCTAAAAAAAGGATTGGATGTGCTTTGGAACAAATCACTGGCCCTAACGCCTGCTTCCATTTCTAAAATCCTTTTATCTTCTGACATTATATGTATTGTTCGGAAAAGCGTCAATAAAATGTTTGAGACAAAATTTACAGATGAGCAAATTCAGGAAACTGTTTTAAAAATCATTTCAGAAAAAGTAGATTTAATAGACTTCAAAATACCCCGGATAATCAAAAAAGAGGCTAGCGAAAAAAAACTTAAGCCTAGTGATTATTCTGCGAATATTGTAGATCAGGTAAGTGATTAACATGAATAAAGAACTAACAAAGAAACGAAGATAACTCTATTGCTTTTATAACATGGCATGTATAAAGGATGAGGTTTAGTATTATGGAACCAAAAAGCCGATCTATAAAACCACGTAAAGGCCAGTTAGTTTCGGCGGATACTCATATTATCGCGGCACAAGCTTATTCTACTTTAAGTAGATTCAGATAAAGTCAGGCAATAGTTAAATGTATTTATATAAAAAAATTGAATACCAGAAACCATCACGTTTTATGATTGGAGAAACAATTCACATAGAAAACAGAAATTATTTAGTAGTCAAGCCCCTTGTCCCTTTAGGACGGCCTAACGCAGATTTATATCTATGTACGGATGAAGAGAATAATGAATTCGTGATGAAGTATTTTTATAATCAAGCGCCCAGGAGCAATATAGCATATGGCATAAAAAATCATTTCGGAAGAAGAAGAGATGGCAGCAAAGTTGTTTTCAACGAAATCAAGTCGAAATGCGCTGATCATTCATTTTTAGTTAAGCATCTGCACAGAGGCGTTTTTAAAGGAAAATGGTTCATTATGTTGGAGTATATTCCTGGTGAGGATCTCCGTGAATTTATTATTATGAATGGAGAAAAAAATCCAGAAAAAGTTTATGGTTCGATAAGGGCACTGGTTGAAACGCTTCATACATGGCATAGTGCAGGCCTTGCGCTTGGCGATCCTCATCTTAGTAATGCACTTATTCAAGAAATGAACAATAAGTATAAAGTAACTCTCATCGACTACAGCTTATTTCATCATGCTGATTTTTTTTATTGTCAACAATATAATTGTTTCAGCAAAGATTCGCTTTTAAGAATCCGAGAGGATATTGCAAATACATTCGGAAACCTTGGCGCTGGTTTTAGAACTGATTTGGTGGCCGTTGAAGCGGAATTAGAATTAGACAATCGTTTTAGTCGGCTGTTTGATAACCTGTATCATAAAGTTAATTTATGACTTGGACACCGATAAAATTTGGCAAACATATAGGCTACACATTGCTGCAAATTATGCTATCTGATCCGGACTATTTTTATTGTGCAATCAAGAATAGGGAGTTTGAAAGAAAAGAAATCATTGAAAATGAGGCAAAAAAATTATTCTATCACGAGCCAGTAGCTTCAAAATTCCAAACAATAAACCCGGCAGACTTGGTTACTTAAGGCTTTTCAGTAAAATGTTGAACATCTTCTATATATATCTATTCCGTTTTAGTGATTTTATATGTACCCCGGATATTCTTAGTCTTCCAATCAAAATTAATAATAAAACATAGAACTGTTGTAATGAGTCTTCAACTCATCACCCTCCTCAAAGAGCTCGTTAACCTTTCAATATAAATGCTATTCTATTATTTATGTAAAACTACTACCCTATTACAGCATAGCCACTGGTAGAACAACAACTTATTGAACATTATATAAATGGAGATTTATCGGCCTTTTCAAGGCCGGTGATAAGTCAGAGACTCATCACAACAACCCTATAACTAATTATTCACTATAGCATAATACAGATAGTATGCCCCTATATCGGATTTACGTTAGTAAGATAGAAATCTGTAACAATATTATTCCAGCTCACACTACCCCCAAATACACACTCTCCGATCTCCTCCCCCTATCCGCCGCCACAAACGCCAACCAGCAATGATGTGGCGCTTCACTTGTCAATGCCAGCGTATCAACACCCATCTTTCGAAACAAACCGGTAAGGCTGTAATTAATCTGATGGCCTTCGATATCATAAACCAGTAACATCACCTGATCCAGTTCACTCGCACCGGTTTCGTATACCTGTTTTTCTGTCAGCCTGGTATTGTCCCAGGTAAATTCAACCTGGTCGCCTTCTATCCGTCGTGCAGCAAT
>CAZGSG010000192.1:0-11248 GCA_964528095.1 uncultured Terrimonas sp. | reverse complement strand
ATGGTCTTAATAATATAGAGGCCAAGTCCTTTTCCTTCTGTGTTATCTGAAAATCGGGTAAAAGGTTGAAATAGTTTTGAAGGTGGATTAGTGAAGAGGTCTATTCCACGGCCATTATCACTGAAACATATGATCACTTTTTCACAGCTTGAATAAGCACTGACATTTATTTTTAACGCACGATCAGGAGAAGAATATTTGATCGCGTTACTTATAAGATTGCTAAAAATGCTTTTCAGGTAAATCTCTACATATATAAGTTCTTTTACCCTGCTGAAATCGACATTGACAGTTGCGTTGATTGATCCCAGGTTTTCTTCGAACTCTTCGTAAATGCCTGCAAACAATTTGTCAAGCGCTATTTTTTTTACTATTCCCATTCCTGAATGACCCAGTTCGATGATCTCATTCAAACTAAGCGTGGTTTTTTCAATTTGCCTGGCAGATTTATCAATGATTTGCACATAGCGGACCAGTGACTCAGGAATATGTTCTTCTTCTAAAAGAGAGATTGCAAGCTTTAACTTGGTCAGGGAATTTTTTAGATCGTGGGCAATGGCAAAACTAAATTGTTTAAGGTCCTCGTTGCTCTGTTCAAGTTTTTTGTTTTTTTGCAATAATACTTTCAGGTCGAGAGAGGGATTGATAAAAGGAAGACCATTAGCATTTATCCTGGTGGGGATCTCTTTTTCAATAATAGCTGTCACACCATCATTTAGCATAGCCCGGAGGTAATATTGCCCGCTTTCCTTATAATGAACACCAAAATTGATATGATTACCATCCGTTGGCCCGTTTAGGCAGAAATCGGCCACGGTATTGGCAAAAGAAGTTTTTTCAATATTGTCGATTCCTACCGCTGTAGCCCATTCTATCGCAAGATCACGAATATATTTAACCCGGTTATTCAAAGCGAATACAGTTTGTATAGTTGGTGATTCGGCAGACATTAAACTTCAATGTTACTTTGTTTTTGTGATTTGTAACATCAGGGAAATCCCTGATTTTCTGAAGATATTTTTTGGGAGCTCATTCCATCACTATTTTTAGATTTAATAATCAATGGTATGGAAGAAAGGATTAAAGTATTTCACCTTGAAGACTACAAGATCATGCGGGACGGCATTAAGTTTTTACTGTCCCAGGATGCAGGCATTGAAGTCGTTGGAGAAGCCCGTAACGGGGAGGAATTGATCCGGATGCTGCCATTGATTGATATAGATGTTCTTTTGCTGGATATTTACCTGGACGGAATGGAGGATAGCCGCTCCATGGATGGATTCACCATATGTGAATACGTACGACAGCATTTTCCCAGGGTGAAAGTGGTGGCGCATTCAGTATATGCCGATGCGGACAGGGTAGCGAAGATCATGAACGTTGGAGCAATGGCTTTTGTTTCAAAAAAAGCCGGTTATGAGGAGTTGATACAGGCTATCAAACTGGTCTACCAGGGAAAAAAATATATTTGCAAGGAGACCTCTAAAAAGCTTAAAAATATTAATGAATTCCTTGAGGGAATAGTTGGTACCTTGCGCGGAGAAAAGGACCTGTTCTCTCCCCGTGAAAAAAACGTACTGGAACTGCTGGGTATGGGCTATTCAACAAAAAATATTGCTAAAGAGCTTTTTATTACCGAAAAGACTGTTGAAACACATCGAAAAAACATGGTAGACAAGGCGAAAGTCAAGAATACCGCAGAACTGGTTGCTTTTGCATCGGCCCGGGGATTTTTAAAGCACTAAATAATTCATTTTGCACACAGAAATTCAACAGATTGGAGAATTATCAACGGATGGAGTATTTATATATAATATCGCGCAGGTCAGGTTTATTTATATAAATGACGCGTTTGCAAGAATTTTTGATTTAGACAAGGATACGCTTATTTCGCAATCGCGGTTAGTGCTCCCGCTTATAAACACAGAAGATGATTATTATCTGCGTCATAATTTCTCCATTTTATTAAGGGATAAAAAAATTTCCAATGTTGAATTTCGCCTGGAGTTAAAAGACTCTTCCATGCGACATCTGCGTTGTGATGCCTACCTGTTGCAGGACTCATCCGTTGTAGCAGGTTTTTTGAAAGACGTGACCCTGGAAAAAGAACATGAGGACTATATCATAAACTACGGAGCTAAAAAGGACACATTGCTGGATATGATGAGCCATAACCTGACAGGTCCCCTCGCACTTTCTAAAGACATTCTTAAATGGATACAAGCATCTTACAAGACAAATACTCCTGAGCAGATCAGCTCAAATCTCCTGATGATCCAGGACAATACGCAGCATTGTCTTGATATTGTCAATGACTTCCTGAAAGAAGAACATATGGAATCCGAGAGGATCTATATCAAAAAAACAAGGTTCGATGTGCTGGAAAGGATCATTGCTACATTGGATAAGCTGATTGCTGCAAACAGGAATAAAAAATTTCGCCTGATAACAAAACTGGAAAATCTCAATATTACCACGGACAGCGTTAAATTTTTCCAGGTCATTCACAATCTTGTGTCCAATTCCATCAAGTTTACGCCGGATATGGGCGAAATTGATATACATGTAGAAGAAGCGGAAACGACCTTCATCATCCGCGTAAAAGATAATGGCATCGGCATTCCTGTTGCGTTGCAGGCAAACATATTTGACAAACGCACTATTGCCCGCAGGGAAGGTATGGATAACGAACTTTCGAATGGTCTGGGCCTTTCCATTGTAAAGATCCTGGTTGAGCTATTGGGAGGCCGTGTCTGGTTTGAAACAGAGGAGAATAAGGGCTCTGTATTTTCAATCGAGTTGCCGAAAGATTAATTTATAATTGGTTCAATAACCTGCCGATTTCAATGCCGGGCAAAACATAATCAGGCTGCATCAACTGGATTGCCTGTTCCGGCATATAACTAACCTCGGCATCCATTGGCTCCTGTACAATAGTTATTCCTTTATTTTGTTTTACATAACTCAATCCCCCCGCTCCGTCTGCATTGGCACCTGATAGAAGGACGCATAAGAGGCCAGGTCCGTATACATCTGATGCCGACCGGAAAGCTACATCAATGCTGGGTCTGCTGAAGTTTTCCTTTTCCGAATAGTCCAACGAAAAACTATGGTCAGTTTCTATGAGTACATGGTAGTCCGCGGGACAGATATAAATCTGTTTATCCTGCACCGGGTCCTTATCTTCTATTTCTTTTACCTTCAGCGTGGAACGTACAGCTACTATTTCCGCCAGCCGTGAAGTACCCTGGGGGTCACGATGCAGCACGATCAATATGGGTATTTTATAATCCTTATTTAAATGCCCAAGAATAGTAAATACTGTTTTAAGACTACCAGCGGAACCACTGATAATGATAAGCCTGATGGGACGGTCTATTTTACTTTTCTCCATATTTTTTCCCTGCCGGTTATTGATTTATAATTCTGGGCAATAGAAGAAAAACGAATGGATTCTTTGGTACCGAGGGCGAGAAAACCATTCAGATCAAGACTGGCATCGAATAAACGAAACACGCGGTCCTGTAAGTCCTTATTAAAATAAATAAGCACATTTCTACAAAAAATAAGCTGGAAAGAATTGAAGGAAAAATCGGTGACAAGATTATGGCTTGCAAAGATCATTTTCTCATTAAGCCGCGGATCAAACTGGGCAAAATGATAGTTGGCCGTATAGTATGAAGAAAAATCCTGCAACCCTCCGGATGCGACATAGTTTTTGGAGTATTGCTGCATCTGGCTCAGCGGGAAAATACCTTTTCTTGCTTTACTCAAAGCGGCCGGGTTCATATCAGTAGCATAGAGTAATGATTTATGTAAAAGACCTGCTTCCTTTAGTAATATGGCCATTGAATAAACCTCTTCGCCGGTAGCACATCCTGCATGCCATATTTTAATAAAGGGATGAGTTGCCAGAACGGGTATGATATTGGTTCGTACAGATTGATAAAATAACGGATCGCGTAACATTTCAGTTACTGTCACACTGATCTCTTCTATTGCATGTGCAAAATAAGTCTCATCGTTTTTTATGCGATAACGCAGTTCTGCAAAGCTTGAAAAATTATCAATAGTCAGTAGTCTTTGTATACGTCTTTTAAAAGAAGCCCTGGAATAATCGGAAAAATCATATCCGTATGCGACTGAGATATCATTTATCAATAGCTCTGTATCCGAGTCATTTATGTTGATCATTTCCAAGCCGCTGCATTTTTAGTTTGAATATTTGCTCAGTTTGGACAGCAGGAGGTCTACATTTACGGGTTTGGAGATATAATCGTCCGCTCCCGCTTCGATACATTTTTCTTTATCCCCTGCCATCGCCTGTGCAGTGACAGCAATTACCGCCAATCTTTGCAACTCCTCATCTCTTTTGATCAGGGGAATGGCCTCATAGCCATCCATTTCCGGCATCATCATATCTAATAATACAATTCCTATACCGGGATCATTTCGCAATAGCTGAATACCTTCCTGTGCGCTGGTGGCTGAAATATTTTCAAACCCTTTGGCTTTCAGCGTGGCTGAAAGGGCAAAGATGTTTCTCGGGTCATCATCAATGATCAATATTTTTTTTGATCCCATCACGATTTATTTTTTTTGGCTGTAGTATCGTATAACCATATTCTTAATAAAGAGATCAACTGATCCAGGTCAACTGGTTTGGAAATATAATCGGAAGCCCCGGCCTGTATACATTTCTCCCTGTCTCCCGTCATTGCTTTCGCGGTAACCGCAATTACGGGCAGGTTTTTCCATTTTGCCTGTTTACGGATATTGGCGATTGTTTCGTAGACATCCATTTTCGGCATCATCATATCCATTAGCACGATATCGACAGTATCCCTGTTTTCCAGCAGCTGCAATGCTTCTTTTCCATCTATTGCGGGAATTACCTGCATTTGATGTTGTTCCAATGCGCGGGTGAGTGAGAAAATATTCCTTACATCATCATCGGCTACCAATACGGTTTTTCCTGTAAGTACTTCTGATAATGGTTTGCTTTTGCCGACTGAACCTCCTACTGCTTTTTTATTTTCTTCAACCAGGTGTAGAAATAGCGAAACTTCATCAAGGATCCTCCGGTAAGAATGCGCCGTTTTCACTACAATGGAGTCGGCATATTTCCGGATATGCATTTCTTCATTCCTTGACATGCTTTTGCCGGTAAAAATAATGACAGGAATATTTTCCAGCCCTTTATTCACTTTCATTGATTCCAATGCTTCGTAGGCTTTCATATCCGGAACACCCATATCAAGAATCACGCAGTCTACTTCTTTGCTTTGCAGGGAGGCCAGTCCATTTTCCGCATTGCTTGAGATAACAGAGTTGATCTGGTGTGTGCTTAAGAAATAGGACAATGCTTCAGCATGTTTACTATTATCTTCTATGATGAGCACTTTTTTAGAATCTTTTTTCAGGTAAAATTCTATTTTCTGGAAGATGGTATCCATCTGTTCATATGCCATCGGCTTATTGATAAAATCGATGGCCCCGCTCAACATACTTTGTTTCTTTGCCTCAAAAGAAGACATGATGTGTACGGGGATATGGCGGGTGAGCTTATCATTTTTTAATTCATCCATTACCTGCCAGCCACTTTTGACAGGGAGTTGAATGTCTAACAAAATACCTGCAGGGGCATATCTTTTTGCCAGTTCCAATCCGTGATCACCCCTTACCGCAACGATTCCTTTGTATCCTTTTTTACTGGTGAAGTCAAGTAATGCATGTGCAAAAGAGGTATCGTCTTCGATAATAAGCATGATCTTATCATTTGGACCAATACTATCCCTGTCATCCGGGATCTCTGCCGGGATCTGTTCAGCAATGTATAATGGCGTTTCTTCCCTGGGCGCTTTAGGCTTTTCGGGCTCTTCTTCAAACAAGGGAATAGTACTGGCCGTTAAAACTTCGGCTACCTCGTCCGCTGTTTTTTTATTTAAAGGAACAGAGATGGTGAATGTGCTGCCCGTACCCGGTAAACTATGAAGGGTAATATCTCCTTTCAATAATAATGCGAGCTGGCGACTGATGGAAAGACCGAGACCGGTACCGCCATATTTTCTACGGGTAGAACCATCTGCCTGCTGAAACGCCTCAAAGATCAATTCCTGCTTTTGAGGCGCTATGCCAATGCCGGTATCTTTTACGCTGATATCAACGAAATCTTTCCTGGCCGAGGTTGTAAAGATGATATCTACTTCTCCGGAGTTGGTGAATTTTATAGCGTTGGAAGCGAGATTTTTGATAATCTGCTCAAGTCTCATCTTATCCGTTTCTATATTTCCAGGGAAACCCTCCTGTATCTTTATCGCGAAAGCGATCTTTTTTTCCCTGGCAAGCGGCTCAAAGATCATTTGCATATCACGGGCGATTTCCTGCGTCGACACAAAATCGTACTCCAGTTCCATCTTACCCGATTCTATTTTCGAAAGATCGAGGATATCATCTATCAGCATCAACAGGCTATTGCCACTGCTTTGAATAACATTGGCAAATTCTATCTGATCAGCCTTAAGATTTTTATCATTGTTTTCTCCAAGCAATCGTGATAATAACAAAATGGAATTGAGTGGCGTGCGGAGTTCATGCGACATATTTGCCAGGAATTCCGATTTGTATTTAGCGCTCAATGCAAGCTCTTCCGATTTCTTCTGAATCTCTGCATTTCGGTTTACAACCAATTCATTTTTTTCTTCCAGTAGTTTTGACCGCTCGTTCAATTCGTGATTCGTTTCTGTCAATTCTTCCTGTTGTACTTTTAATTCTTCTTCGGAAGCCTGTAGTTTTTCTGCCTGTGCTTCTAGTTCGGTATTCAGGTTTTCCAACTCGCTGTGTTGTGCCTGTAACTCTTCTGATTGCGCCTGCGTTTCCTCCAGCAACTCCTGCAGTTTAGCCCTGTTTACAGAAGTGTTTACAGCTATACCAATATTCTCCGAAACACTTTTCATGAACTCGATGGCCAACGGAGAATATTCTTGCACGGACCCCAATTCAATAACACCTTTTACCCGGTCCTCAAATAGCACAGGGAAGGCGACAATGGTTTTCGGTTTTACTTCACCAGTGCCAAAAGAAACCACGAAATCATTTTCAGTTATATCATTTATGATAATTTCTTTTTTACTCACTGCGCATTGCCCAACAATACCCTCTCCGGTGAAAATGGTTTCGTTTCGTGTATGCAGTTTATAAGCGTAGCCGCTTTTTAGTATAAGTGAAGAGTCGTTTTCCAGTAAATAAAAGGCGCCAACCTGGCTATCAGTATATACCGCCATATGATCGATGACAGTATGGGTTAATGTAAGAATGTCTTTTTCACCGGCCATTTTATCACTGAGTGTAGCGAGCCCGCTTTGCAACCATTCTTTATCCGATAAAAGCGTAAAGGAGTGGTCAAGCGAGGCTGCCATCTTATTGAGGGAACCGGCCAGGCTGCCCAGCCCATCGTTTTCTTCCGCATTCAGCCGTATTTTATAATCACCTTTGGAAATGTTAGTGGCAATATTTTGAATAATATCAATACGGGTAGAGATCTCTTTATCTTTCTTTTTAAGTTCTTCGTTTAGTGCAAAGTTTTGCCGGAAGCTTCTGTTTACTTTGCGATAGAAGTAGGCGGTAATGAGCAATGCCGCCAATGCCGCAAATACAATGATCAGGGGTGTAATGGAAGCAAAGCGGTTAAGACTGGCAGTTCTTTTTTCCAGTAGGGTTCTTTCTATTTCCTGCATTTCAATAACAAGTCTTCTTGCCGCATCCATTGATGCTTTTCCTCCTCTCAACTGTTCTACATCTACCAGTTTGGCGTTAATACTTTTTTCAATGGGAATAAAACGGGCGATCAAAATCTTTCTGAGGCGCTCGATATTTTGTTGTTGAACGGTATTGTCAATGGTCAGTTGCCTGACCGTGTCTAACGCGTTCATTGTTTTGGCTTGTGCGCCATTAAAAGGCTCGAGAAAAACGGGATCCCCGGTCAGCAGGTAGCCCCGTTGCCCTGTCTCTGCATCTTTGGCAAAGGAAATTACGTTTTCCAGCTCCTGCAGCACTGTATTGGTATGAGCTACTTCAGATGAATTGCGGATCAGGTTCCTGATACTTATAAAGGATGCGACTGAGCTGGCTATTAATATCAATAGTGATAAACCAAAGCCTGCCTGCAATGTTCTTGTATGCTTAGCTTGCATGTGAGTAAGAGTTATTATTTATTTACAGGAATGGTGAAGTGAAAAGTAGAGCCTTTTTGCGGTTCGCTTTCTACACCGAAACTGCCGTTGTGCCGATCCAGTATTTCCGCGCATATATAGAGGCCGATACCAAGTCCCTGGAAAAAAGGCGCCGTACCCTCGGCCCTGTAAAACTTATCGAATAATTTTTCCTGTTCTGTTTTAGAAATACCGATACCAAAATCCTTTACCGATACGCGTAGTTGATCATTAGCGATAGCTGTATCAATGACTATTTTTTTAGAATTTGGTGAGTATTTGATAGCATTGGAAATAAAATTGGTCAATACCTGCTCCAGCCTGCTCTCATCACCATAGACGGGAGTTTCTACTTTTCCGGTCCGTTCAACGACATATTCAGCATTACTCTGAATGACCATATCTGTTACCGAAGAAAGCAATGCTTCAAAATCAAAATACTTTTTACTGAATTCCAGCTTTCCGCTTTCAATCTTCGAGATGTCCAGCAGATCAGCAATAAGACTGTCTAGTTTTTTTATTTGTGTGAGTGTTCTGGTAACATATGGCTTGAAATGTTCATTTCCTTCAGCCTCTCTTTCCAGGAGCTGTATATATGCTTTGATACTTGTAAGCGGGGTTTTCAATTCATGACTGGCAATACTAATAAACTCATCCTTTTTTTTCATGTTCTGTTTCTGATCTTCTATATCAGTAAAGGTGCCTGCCCATTTCACAATCTTATTATTCTCCCGTACTGGTTGAAGACGTAAAAGATGATAACGATATTCGGGGTCCTTCATCTTTTTTAATCGTACCTCAAGGTTGAGCGCCTGGCCAGAGGCCACTGCTTTATTTATTTCAGTTGTTATATCCTTGTCTTCTGCATGTGTGAGCGGAAAACTGCTGGGGGAAGACGAATACTCCAGCCATTTACTGTTGGTATATTCCAAAAATCCATCAGCCTTGGTAGTAAAAGCTATTTGAGGAATGGATTCGAGTATGGATTTTAATTCAGCCGCTTTTTCATAAGTCTCCTGCTCGGCTTTTTTACGGTATTCGATTTCCAGTACCAGGTTGTCATGCATTTCGCTCAACTTCCGGCTTTGTTCGTAAAGTCGGTACAGGGTCTTTACCTTCAACAACAGAATATCAGGATCTATGGGCTTGGTGATATAATCTACCCCACCTGAGGAATAACCGCGCGTGATATATTTTTTGTCGGTGTTTGCTGCTGTAAGGAAAATGATGGGAATATCCTTTGTTTTGCTATAGCCGGAAATTGTTTCAGCTACTTCAAAACCATCCATACCCGGCATCTGAACGTCAAGAATGATCAGGGCATATGAATTAGCCAGGATTTTTTTCAGGGCTTCTTCACCATTCATTGCAGCGTCTACAGGAAATGAGTGAAGGGAAAGCAGGGCTTTTAACGAATAGATATTCTCCGCTTTGTCATCTACAATAAGTATCATATTCAACTTTTGGATTGAACAGCATATGAATGCTTTGTAAAGAAAATTTATTGAGTGTTTTTAGCGTAGAGAACGCTAAAATTAACATTTTCTGGGATATATATGCACACTTCATTAAAAATAACTGTACAAAAAAAATGCCCGGCTACAAAGATATAAATCGGTGCAGCCGGGCTTTTTTATGATTTCGAAATATCGTTATTGAACCAGTATTTTTTTAGAGAAAACCAATTTATTATTCTGGTTAGTCACTTTTACTAAATAAACCCCTTTTTTTGAGGCGGGGGACAGTCGTACGGTCTCGGTTTGATTTTTCCCGTTTACTGTTACTATATTTTGTGCCGAGCTTTGTTTTCCTACCGCATCCAGGACCTGTATGGTATAATTGCCAGACTCCTGTTGATTGAATTGTATTGCAAACTGATTGTCCGAAACCGGATTGGGATACAGTTGTATTTTATTGTTCAGCGCGGTTTCAGGTGCTTTAAGCAATTCGGGCAGCGGTTTGATGACTCTTACTGATAACAGGTTGCTATTAGCCAGATCCGAGCTACGCCACGGTACTGCAGACGCAAGAGGAGTCGCGGTCCATGTCTTAATATCAATTGTATAAAGAGAGCTGATATCCATTGCGCTGGTAACCAGTACCTGGTTGCTATTATCAACAGCGGCGCCATTAATCGTAAAACTGGCAGGCAGACCATTTACAGTACCAAGATGTGTGGCCACTTTGGTTGCTATATTGATCTTAAAAACGTGGTTGCGTGCGGAGAAAACATACAGGTTGTCGTCATCATCAGCGATCATGTCTCCGCCATAACTGCTGCATGAATTATGGATAGAAACGCCATTGTTTTCCGGGGCGTCTACTAATGTGCCCAGGTCTATTATAGCTGACTTCTTACCAGTGGAAAAACGGATCAGGTTATTGCCATCATTCGTAAGTGCATAACCGTTGCCGTCAGAAGCAATGGTCATACGGGTAATGATATTGCTTTGATCGGCTGCTTTTACCTTAAGGGTGGTAAAATCGGAGCTTACAAAATAAACCTTCATTGTTTTAAGATCAACATAACGAAGCTGATCATAGAGCATGGGTGTAAAATAAAGACGGTTATTCTTTTTATCAAAGGCTATTGCGGCTACGCCGGTACCAAAAGCGGCATTCACGAGATTTCCGAAACGGGCGTCTGTAAGCGGGGTTGCTAACTGTTTTTTAGTAGCGGCATCATATGCGAGTGGGGTAGCATCGGAGCCGTTCAACAATACATCGCTGAAAGAGCCATTTTGCAGATCCAGTTTTCTGAGGACGCTCCAGTTAACTCCTTCCTTATTTACATCTGTGATGGCATAGGCAAATCTTTCGGTCTGACCGATGGCCAGTTGTGTTAAGAGCATGAGCGAAGGGAGGAAGAAATAGCGTAGATTTTTTCTCATAAGAGGTATTTAGGGTTGAATAAAAGGGAATATAAGGTACGAAAAAACTCCAGTACCTGAAATTAATTTTGAGGACGGCGAAGGGTGTTTAATGTGGCTGTAAACGTAACCTTATAGGTTCAGGCGGAGACAATGAACAGGCTGTAA
>CAZGSG010000191.1:0-11272 GCA_964528095.1 uncultured Terrimonas sp. | reverse complement strand
TATGAGACGAAACGAGCTAAGGAGATTTTTCACTGCGTGAAAAAGAAGTCGTTGAACAGGGTGCTGTTTTCACGTCAGTGAAAACGCTCTGTTAACTCTTTATTTCAACCGATAATAAATGTATAAATAGCCGGGTTATTCCTTAGCTCATTACCTCCGCTAGCTCTGTGTGAAACCTGTTGCTGTGTTAGTGATGCAGCGACAAGAAGAACAATTCTTCAATCTCTACTAGATAGAAGTTATATTATTCGAAACAGAAAGACTACTCTAAAATACGCTGTCAGCTACTTTGAAATCCCTTATTAAACCACCTTGAACTCCCCTGAAGACCAGGGCAAAGAATAGCGTTGTCGATATTACTTTGAACTTTCTTTTGGGCCAATGGAATTCCATTGTATAGTAGTGCATCTCCCTTACCTCATTTACGCACAAAAAAAAGTGATGGCTTACCAGTGTATCGGAATACACCGGGGCCATCACTACACCCTAACACTACCTGAGATCAGTTACAGTATTGCCCTGATATTAAATCGCGGGGCAGCTGTGTCTTTTTGCAGATACAGGCGCGCTGCGATGAGTACTACCTGTACCCAGGAGATCTTGTTTTTCATGCGTATGTTCATTTTGAATTATAGTATTGCAGTTTCCGCCAGTCCGTCTTTTACTACCCGAAAACGATCGGCAGTCAATTCTTTTTCGGCTGCTTCAACAAGTGGTTTGAATACGAATTCGGGTGCTTTGGTTTTTACTTCTTTTAGCCAGGTAGTTATTTCCGCATTATTCAGGCCTCGCAGCATCCATTTGCTGAATTGCCCCATCAATTCGGGAGGAAGGCTCGAAATGATCTGCTGAGTAAAACCCAGGAGTTCATCATCATCATAATAACGCCAGAGAATAATATTGAGCAGCTTCTCTTCCTTTCCCATATGCTCCAGGTTAAATACCATGAAGTCTGCATATGCCAACTGGATCTGTTTTCCGGCCTCAGCCTTTGCGGTAATGACTGCCGCATTCCTGTAGGCATCCAGCGATTGAGATAGCAGTTGCCCTAGTTGATGATCCTTTTCATGTTCCTTTTCAAATACATCGGCAACAGATGGCTCATATTTTTCAACGGCAGGAAAAACAAAATGATCTTCAGAGCTTGCATGTTTTTCAAAAAGCAACACCACATTTTCGATTTTTCTTATGATTGCCGTGGCTTGCTCCACATCCCAAAAGTCCGTTTGCTGAAGCTCGAGTGCGGTTTCATATAATAAGGCTTTAAGGCCCTTATGTACCTGGTGAAACATATTGTAACGATACATGTAATAAGGTTTAATAATTAATGATCAGACAGTGAAGTTGTATTTTAAATAAATATCAAAAGGTACAGCGCTGCATGAATTGCTGGAATATCTGGTCGAACTGACAGGCAGTCTTGATTTTTGATACAATTCAAACAGCATTTTTCTCAATTCATCCTATATAAGCCCAATTGAAGAGCGGAAAATGTCAATTTATTGTTTCATTAATTATATTTGAACGACATACGCCAATTTTGTTGAGATTCACCCTATATCTTCTTTGTTTTTTTCTATTACAGCAGGTTGCAGCCCAGCAGGAAAAACAATATTCATTCAAACATTTTGGCGCCACCGAAGGTCTTGCCTCCAATGAGGCCACGGCAGTGACGCAGGACGACCAGGGGTATATATGGATTGGCAGCAACAATGGCCTCCAGCGTTTTGACGGCACACGTTATAAAACTTTCCGGAATCAAAAAAATAATGCCTTTTCCATTCCACATAACTATGTTCTGGATATACTAATTGACAAAAAGAATAATCTATGGATTCTTACCGGCGATGGGAAAGTGGGCACTTTTGATAGGAAAACATTCAGGTACAGTGAGGTAAAAGTGATCGTAAAAAATGAAAATGTTTTACGCTTGCAACGAAAACTGATAGAGGATGAAGAGGGAAATCTCTTCCTTTCTTTTTTCAACACTGAATTCTTAACCTGGAATGAAAAAAACCGGGAATTTTCTGCTACCTATAATTTTATTTTTTTCCCACCCGATATAAGAATCGTTGACTTCAAACAACAACCCGGTACAAAAAAATACTGGATCAGCACACAAAAAGGAATGGCCATCTTTAACCGCCAGACGAATCAGTTAAGCTATACGGGTCACAATGAAGGGAAAGAGGGATTCATTGACAAACTGGGGACGATCCCCTCCCCTGGCAATATTTTTTTTGATAAACAAAACAGGGTTTGGTTTGTGTACTGGAAAGGCGGACCAACCATATTTTTATATGACCTTAAAAAAAATGAAAAAATACTGGACCAGTACAGTTTGCCTATCATTGGCACATACCATGAAGTGAGCGGTTTTCTTCAGCAAAAAGATGGAAGCATATGGTTAAAGGGGCTTACCGTTCTTGCAAAATACCAGGAGAAGGAGAAAAGATTTCAGCATGTATCCAGCGGCTTTCATAATGAAAAAGGAATAGAATATGACATGGTCAATAGTTTGTTTGAGGACAGGGAAAGAAATATCTGGATAGCGACCAATAGTAATGGCTTATACCGTTTTGATCCGGCCTCGCAGTTCTTTACCAATATCCCGCATATCAACTATGAAACCGGCCTTCAGGGAAAAGGCAGTATTCTTTCCTTCCTGGAAAGACCCAACGGAGAGTTAATAGCCGGCAGCTGGGCAGATGGGCTTTTCCGCTATGATACGAACTACAATTCGATCCCCGTAAATATGCCCGGTTTATTAAAGGCAAAAGGAATCCCCTGGGTATGGAGCATGACTTATTCAAAAGACAGCAATATCGTATGGATGTCCGCGCAGCCGGGAGTACATGAAACAAATCTTCGTACCAGGTCTTCCGTATTTCATAATCCCGCAATATTCCAGAATCGTACAATCCGGCAAATTGCGGCAGACCGCCAGGGTAATCTCTGGATGGGTGGCCAGGATATCGGCTTATTCAAATGGACCGCAGATAAAGGCAAAAAGAAATGGGATGATGGGGTTACCCGTTTTAAAGACATAGCCCCCACTACGATCTTCAAACTGTTTGTTGACAATAAAGGGTTGTTATGGGTCTGCACGGCTATCAGTGGGGTCTATGTCATCGACCCTGCCACAGACAGGATCATTGAACACCTGGGCGCAAAAGAAGCGGAAGGGAAAAAACTTTTATGGGATGCTGTCGCAACGGCATTACAATACGATGATAGTACTGTTGCTATTTTTGCGCAGGGTATTCATTTCTATAATACAAATCAGCACAGGATTACCAAATCGATCAAGATACCCAACTCTATATCCTCCAATCTTTGTTCGGCAGAAAGAGACAAAAACGGGTATATATGGATCTCCACCAGCAATGGGCTGCTCCGCCTGAACCCATACAATGAAATTTTTATTCACTTTGACCGGGTAGATGGCATTTCAAATGACCGGTTTGTTACAGCTGCTTCGCATGTGCGAAAGAACGGGAAATTATTATTTGGCGCTGATGACCAAATCGTGGAGTTTGACCCTGGAATGGTAAAGATCAATGATGAAGCCCCGGCGGTTTCCGTTACCGGTTTTAAAGTGGTAAACAATTCACTGCTTGTAGATTCGCTGCTGCAGTACAAACAAATAGAACTGCCCTCGGATAAGAACTCCATCACAATCGAATTTTCCGCCCTGCATTATCATGGCACCTATATCATCAAATATAAAATGAATAACCTGGATAAGGACTGGATCATCGCTGATGCCAGCAACCAGGCCGTTTATTCCTACCTGCCGCCCGGCACCTATACTTTCTCCATAAGAACGGAAGATGCCGAGGGTAAAACGGGGGCCAGTGAGACAAAGCTGCTCATTCATATTAATCCGCCTTTTTGGCGAACCTGGTGGTTCTATTGTTTCCTCGCTTTATTGGCTGCCACGCTTCTCTACTGGATTGACCGCGACCGGATGAAACGTTTAAAAGAGTTGCAGCGTGTAAGATCACAGATCGCGTCCAATCTGCATGAAAAAGTAAATTCGACGCTAAATAATATCAACCTGCTCAGTGAAATGGCCAAGATAAAAGCGGATAAGGATATTGAGCGCTCCAAAGAATACATTGACCAGATCAGTACAAAAAGCCATAATATGATCATTGCTATGGATGATATTCTCTGGAGTATCAACCCGGAAAATGATTCGATGGAAAAAACACTTCTCCGGATGATGGAGTATGCCGATGCATTGAAAAACAGGTATGGCGCCAATATTGAGTTGGCACTTGACAGGAAAGTACGGTCGGTAAACCTCGATATGAAAACAAGACATGAGTTTTTCCTTCTCTTTAAGGAAGCGCTCCGGATGATCGTTCAATATTCACGGGGAAAAGATACACTTGTCAATATTGACCTCTTCCAAAGTAAACTCTCCATGAAACTACATGATGAAACGGCCAGCTTCGATGCCAATATCTCGGAAGTGGAAAGAAGCATCAAGGAAATGAACACCCGCGCGGCACTGATACCTGCAGAACTGGACATTCAATATGATAAAAAAGGTATCGCGGTAATATTAATGGTCCCTACAAAATAAGACTGAACCGGCTATTTGTTATACCCCCGCGTTTGTAGTTGTTTATTTCCCCATCCACTTTTTAAAATCTGTTACTTTCTCCCTGCTCACTATTGACTCTTTGTCCACCGCTGGTTTTAATTGCAGCATCAGACGATTACCAAAATAATCATGTATCTGGTCTACACTGTTCACAGAGATATAGAATGACCGGCTAATGCGGAAATATCGTTCCGGATCGAGCATGTCCTCCAATTCATCCATGGTGTAATCCACTACGAATTTTTTGTTATCGTAGGTCTTAAAAAAATTCAGCCGTCCATCGCTGAAGAAATAAGCGATCTCCTCCACCTCTACCGATACCAGCTTTTGTGCATGTTTTACCAGGAAACGTTTTCTGTATTCTTTAGGTTGCAGTTTTTGCTGTAATTCCTTTACAAGATTATCGATACTTACATCCTGGCTGGAATTATTATTTTTGTAGAGCTCTTTCATTGTATCCAGCTTCTTCAATGCCGCTTCAAGGTCTTCCTGCTGTATCGGCTTCAGCAAATAATCAAGACTATTTACCTTGAATGCCTTTAGCGCGTACTCATCATAGGAAGTAGTGAATATAACCGGGCTTTTGATCGCTACGCGGTTAAATATTTCGAAACTCTGTCCGTCTGATAATTCTATATCCATCAAAATAAGATCCGGTGTGGGGTTTTCTTCTACCCAGTTCACGGTAGAGGAAATACTATCCGTTACCCCTACAACCTCAACGTGCGGGGCTACTGCTATCAGGGTCTTGCGAATCTTCTTGACGGCCAGTTCTTCGTCTTCAACAATTAAAACTCTCATGTTTATTTATTTTAAAATGTCAGGATTTATTTCATGCGTATTTACATGCGCCGGCATCCACTTCTTCTCTATATTGTTATTGTTCCAGATCAGCGGCAATACAACGGTAAAGCTCTTACCTTCTTCCATCACCTGGAAGCCTTTTTGCATCAGCAGGTCGTACTTATTCTTGATATTATCCAACCCGACATGATTGGACAAACCCTTCACTGTTCTTCGCTGCAGGTTATTATTGACCACCAACCTGTTCCCCGCAGTAGTAAATACTTCGATAATAAGCGGTTTATTCTTCGATAATACATTATGCTTTACCGCATTTTCTACCAGCAATTGCAGGCTGAGAGAAGGCAGCAGGTAATTATCATATCGTTTGTCTGCCTCCACATTGAACTGCACAGCTTCCCCATGTCTTGTTTTAAGCAGGCGAAAATATGATTCGATAAAATGTAATTCATTTTTCAAGGTAGATAGCCCTGTTTCATTATTTCTTAAAAGATACCGGTACACTTTGCTCAATTCATCCAGGAATATTTCCGCCCTTTTAGGATCTTCTACTATAAGTGATGACAGGGTATTAAAACAATTAAAAAGAAAATGCGGGTTCACCTGGCTCTTCAGTATTTCAAATTCCTGTTGCAACGACATCTGGCGAACGAGTTCTTTCTCTCCCAGGCTCTCCTTTTGTTTTTCCATGATGTACATTGCTTCCCAAAGGGTCAGGAAGATCAGGTTCACCGAAAAGCCAACAAGTACGCCCAGCTTCAGGTCCGATACTTTCAATTCATACTCCAGTAAATGGATCCTATCATAAAAAATAAAGACCAGGATAACAGAGGGCGACATGATCATGAACACGACCAGGCATTTTGTAAAGATGCGCCTGGCACTTTGACTCAACGCGGGAAACGTTTTTTGTGCCCAGCTATCATACACCACATGGCCGTACCAGGTGAGCAAACCTACGCACCAGATCAATGGAAAAGAGATCAGCCAGATCCGGTAATCGCGAAACAGCCGTTCATCAAAGATGATCATATTCAGCCCCAGGTCTACCAGCGGCATCGCTGCCATAAAAGAATACCATTGTACACGTGTTGCTTTCACTAATCTGATCATGCCGCATCCTCCTTTTTATGCACAAATGGAAGAATGATCCTTCTCTCCTGTCCATTATCCTCTATCAGCACGGGCTCAGATGACAGTAAACGGTATTTCTTTATAAGATTATCCAGTCCCGCTTCGTGATCCGATGCCTCGGTCATTATTCTTGGCTGTATATTATTAGTCACCATGATATAACCCGCTTCGCCAGAAGAAATGTCCAGGTACAGTGGCGAATTTTTCTCTGTCTTATTCTGAAACAGCGCATTCTCTATGATCACCTGCAGGCTAAGCGGCGGTAATAGACCCTCCTTGTCTTTTTCCCTGATGTTTATGTCAAGGAGTATAGCGTCCGTGTATCTCACCTTCAGCAAGGAAAAATAAGATTGGATGAATTGGATCTCCGTAGAGAGCGGCACCAGTTGTTCTTCCTCGTTGCGAAGCATATAACGATAGACCTTACTCATTTCATTCAGGAATTTCTCAGCCGCTGCCGTATTCTCCTGTATCAGGCCCGATAATGAATTGAGGCTATTAAAAAGGAAATGCGGGTTCACCTGGCTTTTTAAACCCATCAACTGGCTTTGTTTATAGGCCACTTTTAGTTGTTCTGTTTCAGTAAGATTCGTTTTCCAGCTTTCAAACCTCGTTACACCCTCGCTTAAAAATGTAAGAAAAATATTCAGGATACCGGTTATAACAAAGGCCCAGGTAAAACTGTGTTCAGTGTCCGTACTGGCCAGCAATCCGATGGCATAAAAAATCCCAAACAGACCGAAAAGGATCAGCGCAGAAATGATCAGGAAAAGCATGATCAGGATCATGGCTTTTTTAAAAAAATCTTCATCCCGGGGAAATCGTTGACGTAGCAGGTTGGCCAGTTGCCCATATAATAGAAAAGCGGTCGACATAACCAGCAGCGTCACCGGCATGGCAATAATGAAGAGCAACCAGTTGGAAAATATCGCTGGGCCAAAAATGACCGTATTGAGTAAAATAGTAAAAGGGATCATGATCCATAGTAAGAGCATGCGGTCCTTTTTTGTATAACGGGGAAGTTTGATCATTAGCTTATAGCAAAATACTACGTTTTATCATTCATTTTTACCTCCTATCCATTGACTGCCCCTTTCCCGTTATGAATTGTACAAACAGGTGTTTGAATTGTGGGCCGCAATTTCCCCCTCTAAAAGGGGTTTGCGGCTGAGAAAAAAGTGCTGGAAACACAGCCGACACAGCTCAATCAGCTATTTACCCAGTTCCTCCAAAGCGGCTTGCCGCAGCATGATTTCTAATGCATATTTGCCCTGTTTTAGCATCAGTAAAAAAACGGCATAAATAAAATTGCCGGTTGTCAAACATATCTGGAAATTGATTAAAAAATGTTTATTTTAGGATTAAACTTTTGAACTAAAAACGGATCCAATAAACAGGATTCTTGAAATATTTCTCATAAGCAGTTAGTTTTGGTTAAGGCCGGGTATTTCTACACCTGGCCTTGTTTTTTGGAAGAAATGTCCTACCAGTAGTTTGATTCCAGGATGGCCCGCGATAAACCCTTTGTCCATTTCTTTCCCTGTTTTACAAACAACCGCATTTATTAAATCTACAGTTTCCGCATTTTCTGCTGACTTCAGTTCCGGGAAGCGACTTACAGGTTCCCGGTTCAATTTTTGCTGCCACCTGTTTCTTAAAGCCCCTTCTTCCATGTGAGTGTTACTAAACACAGATCTTTTAACCATTTAAAGATTTACCACATGAAAATGATACCATTACTAATTACTTCCGCATTGGTGGGACTCGTTTGCTGTAATCCTCCAGCTCAGGCGCAACAACCTTTTCTTGAATACGCGATGATCAACAGTTGCGGTACCGAAGGGGCCAATGAATTTTTCGTTATTAATACCGGTGCCAGCCCTGTCGATGTACAACGTATCAGGTTTGAATATTCCCAGGTATCACTGGGCGCCGCCGATCCCATTGTAGACGGTCGTACTGCCAATATTTGGGTGGCGGCCCCAACAGGTAGCGGAACGCTTGTCAGTTCCTGCGGGCTTACTCCTCTTGTTACAGGCATAGTGCCTGCAAACAGCCGGATACTCGTTATCCCTTCTGTGTTTCAAACTTCTTATAATGTCAGTAATTTCTGTACAGGTGGAAATCTCTATGTTCTTTATTTTAATACAACACTCGCATCGAGCTGGACAACCACAACCACCGGCAATTTCGCTAACACTGCAGCAGATCCGCTTAATATTGACCGGTTCCTGCGCATACTGAGTTATGATGGATCTAATACACTTATATCCCAGGACGAGCGTTTTTATTTACCCAATAGCCTCACTATTTTTCAGGGCTCTGCCGAAGGGGCAGGCGTTAGATGGATCACAAATCCCGATAATTCCATCACTCCGCAATACCTCAACACCGGTTGTGTAAATGCCGTGTTGCCGCTACGGGTGATTAGTTTTTCAGGGTTTATCCGCGATGAGCACGCTTCTTTTTCTGTTGAGCTTTCAGAAAATGATTTTACCTATGATTGTTCACTTGAAAAAAGTGATGATGGCAGAAATTTTTATACGGTCCGGCAATTACCGGTAAGTCCGTCCTCTCAACAAACCCGGCTCCAATTTATCGATCCCGCCGTCTTTGTAAAAAATGCATGGTACCGGTTGAAGTTGAACACCGCAGGAAGACTTGTATATTCCAACATATTATTTATTCGCAAAGAGATAAATAGCATCCCTGCTTTTACTATTTTCTACTCAGAGGCAAACACTGCCACGGCCAGCTTATATGCCGATGAAAAACAGGAAATCACATTCCGGGTAATGAATACCAACGGCCAACTTTTATGGACACGACAGATACAGGTTGAAAAAGGGTGGAATACAACTTTATTACAAACACCGGGTAATGCGAATAGCCTGCTGATCATCCAGGTCACCGGTAAAACATTTACTGCAACAAAGAAAATATGGAGCAGGTGACTACATTCAATATACTACCGGATTGAATTTATAGCATACAGCATACCGTATCCTTTACAGCTTGTTAATAGAAGCCGTCAACTGTTGATATTTAATCGAACAGCGCAGAGATCATTTTAACAGGTTCAGCGCACTTAACCATCCGGTGCGTTGTTTATTCCACCCGGTTGAAAGTGCCTCAGGTTTTAAGCCGCCTTCAAGACTTTTGAGTACGCCGGTGGCATCTGTTATGGTTTTGACCGTATTGGCTGTTTGTAAAAGACTGGCTACATTGAACCCACTCTTAAACATGTCAGGTTTTATAAAACCTGCCAGTGAACTAACACTTTGCGCTATACCGATCGCGTCTGTCACTTTTCCCGCCTTAGCCAACCAGGAAGTTTTTTCTCCGGTCCATGAACTGAGAAATGATGCCGGCTTGACTGCGTTGGCAAACTGGG
Source organism: uncultured Terrimonas sp. (assembly GCA_964528095.1). Lineage (GTDB taxonomy): Bacteria > Bacteroidota > Bacteroidia > Chitinophagales > Chitinophagaceae > CAZGSG01. The sequence continues at coordinate 1,325 of CAZGSG010000191.1, read as the reverse complement.
TCAACAATTTACCCGGGCCAGCTTTCGCAACCTTTGGCAACTGTGCCTGCAATGCCTGGGTAAACAATAATGCCGCGATAGCTATGCCCATTATCTTTTTCATATACTGACTGTTTTATGATTGCTAAATAATAATATAATTTTAAAAACTCACCCCATTCTTTACGCGGTTCAGCAATAGATTATAACAATTATCCACTACACGTTGGGCAAGTTCATTCCGGTCAGGCGGACGGCCACCGGACGGATTATTGATCAAACTCCAGTCAGCTGGCTCAAGCGCACGCTGATCTCCCGTATACCTCGCAGATTCCTGCCGCCAGGCATAATTATCAGGAAAACGATCTGATAAAATGATCCTGTTGGAGACCCTGTCATAGATCCTGCACTCCAGTGAAGCCCGGCTTTGCAGTACCCTGCGCGTCACATACACTTTAGCATATACTGTTTGATAAATGGGCCGCGGAGGCAATGATTTGGTTTGACCGGTTTGTATTTGTTTGCTGCGGTTGATGGTATAGTTATCATTATATACCTGCCCGATATACAGGTCATTGAAATTTAGTTCCACTATACGATCAGCCTGCAGGTGAGCCGCGTACATATCCCCTTCCGTATAGAAACGAACATCACGATAAGAAGAATTATTCAGATCTCTTACTATTTTATATTGCAGGTAATCATTTTGAAACCCCCAGTAGTTCCAGCCATAGCTGTAATAATTAACCGGCTTTACCACCACTTTGATCGTAGACATTTCCATGGCCTGCGCCATTTTCTCCCTGGTATCCCTGAAACCAGGGTAAATATTTCCTGCCTTTGCAAACATATCATAAGCCTTTTGCGCATATGGACGATTATTATACGAGAGGTATTGCACCCCCTGGTCATAATATTCACTCGCTGCTTTCTGTTTAGCTTCCTGTATTTTCAGCGTCGGATCCCATGGGGTGGGCACGGCTTTACTTGCAGCAGGTACGGCTTTGATTTCCGTGTACATTTGCTGCGCTACTAATAACTGTTTGGATATTTCTGCCCATCGATCACCTGACCCAATATTATTGTAACTACTGTTATTAATACTCTTGCGTACATCCGCGGCCTGTTTATATGCTTCGGGCAACAGCTTTGCCGCTTCATCGTCTGAAGGATTTTTTTTTAGCCGTTCAATAAGATCAAATACCGTTTTATCATCAGGAGTATAGCGTTTCTGTATCTGGGAAGTAGAAGAACAGCCATAGATCAAAAAAAAGAGGATCGCTAGTTTTAGCAGTCGAAAGGACATACAGAAGCTTTTTATAAATCTACAAAAATGCGCACGCTCT
>CAZGSG010000190.1:0-11334 GCA_964528095.1 uncultured Terrimonas sp. | reverse complement strand
AACCGAGGGCGCACCGTTGTAGGTAAATGTATGATCGCCGATTTTTAATAATGAGCCGCCAAACTTACCTAGTTTTCCAAACAAAAGCCTTTTTTGGCTGTTTACTTTTACTGAGAAACCATCAAATTCACCCTCACCATATTTGTAATCGCCAGCATATTTTTGTTTTTCGGTTTCATCCATTGACTGGTATTTTGGACTATCGGCATCGCCCAAAGCGGTTAAATAATCAATTAACTGGATTGCCCCTTTTGACTTACTGTCTCCATTCTTCGCATGTTGGAGCAAACTAATACCATGTGGACCTGGTGTTTGTTGCAGACCCGGCATGAATTGAATCATAGATTTGACCGTTTCATACGCCCCTAACATAGCAAAAGTGAAAATATCAGGTCTTGCCCCTTTTGAAATTAAGTAGTCAACAATATCTTTTCGACCTACATGAGAGGCCGCGCCAATGGCAGTTTCCCAATCGCCAAAGCCCCAATCCCAGGTAGCACGAGCCAGTTCAGGTCTTTTATTGACAAGCTCTTTTAACCTGTCTAAATTAAAATGTGAAACTCCTACTACTTCGTTTGTTATTTCTTCAGCAATGGCTGGATAACGTCCTGGCTCTTTTATTGCATTAGTATTACCCTCGTCAATGGTAGAAATATTTTTTGCATATAGTACATTATAAATAGGCAAAGTCAAAAGCCCTAAAACTGAACTTTTTACTAAAACTCTTCTTGAAAATGCATGTTGACTTTTCATATTTTTTGTGAGCTAAATAATGCTCCCTTCATTTTCTTCTTGTCGTCGGGTTTATTATTTTTATTTAATCGGATATTTCTGGTTTTCTTCTAGCCTGACCGCTAAAGTCAGGGCCTGGCGATATGGCGATATTCCGTATTATGTAAGCCGGACTGCTGCTGAGTAAAGATATGAAGATGGAATTTTTTCTAAAACTGGGATTTACTCGGAAACTGGATATGCTGCCGAGTATCGATATAGCGGCGGGAATTTATTCCTTAAGCCGTCATATCGCCAATCCAATGCTATGCCGGTTGGGTGATGATGTGTCAGCGAATGCCTGTATCAATTAAGTGTCAGAAATAGTGGTGGAAAGCGCTAAAAAGCGGGAGGTTTTGACCCGACACTAAATGAAAAAGCTTGTAAGACTGACTTACAAGGCTATAACGTGCCCCACATTGGGATTTTATCGAACCAATTTATTGAAGATTTGGATTTAATTTATAAGCGTAAAGCAATTCTTAAACTAAATAAGCCGTTTAAAATCAACCTATAGTAATCTTTTTACCTCAGGTGATTTGCCACATTGATAGCCGCCGAATAAATTCCTCCTGACACGGTACAGTTGACGATCCTTCAAACCTATAGATGGAATTCTAACACAGTTTACCTACGTAAAAATAGTTATTAAAACTACCCGGCGCCCCTTCATATAGCGACATGAACTTTCTAAAAATTACCAGCCAAATTTAGAAGTAACCTTATTTGTTATTTGCGCTACTAATACCTTGTACCGTATTTTAGCGTAAATACAGACGTTGGCGGTCATTTTCAAAGACTTTCTCACCCTGAATACTAAAATTGTAACAAATTCTGCTATTAAACGTATCGAATAAAAGCGAAAATGTATTCAAAAGTAAAAATAGCAAGAATCGCAGGGCTCCTTTACTTACTAATCGTAATTTTTGGACTCATTGCTCAAATCTTTGTTCGTGACAATTTAGTAGACTATGACAATGCGGCAACTACTGCAAAAAACATTATAGATTCTGAATTTTGGTACCGCTTCGGCTTTGTCAGTGAATTATTAATGCTCGTCTGTGATATTGGAGTAACGACAATTCTCTACATATTACTTAAAGATACCAGCAGAAATCTATCCCTATTATCGACCTTATTCAGAGTTGCAAGTATAATTATTTTAAGTGTTACCTCTTTGACTCATTACGCGGCATTATCCTTTTTGAATGGTCCAGGCTATCTTGATGTTTTTACATCTTCCCAACTGAATGCATTTGCATTATTGTCTATAAGATTACATGGTACAGGATATAATATCAGTCTTTTGTTTTTTGGCTTTCATCTGATTTTTCTTGGATTCTTAATTTATCAGTCAAGGCTTTTTAAAAAATTCTTAGGAATACTTCTGTTAATTGGCGGGATATGCTATATCGCTAATAGCTTTACATGGTTTCTTTTTCCAGACTTAGTGAAATTCCTTTATCCTGCAATTATTTTACCCTGTGCTATTGGAGAATGGATATTCTGTTTTTGGCTATTAATAAAAGGAGTAAGGATGCCTAAAATTGAAGCCCTTAGTTAAACGAAAAAGGCTCTAAGCCCAATGACTTAAAACCTTTCCTAATTTCAGTGCCCGGGACTGGATTCCTTATTGCCTCAGGATTAATTATTTTCAATAGTTGCCCGCCCGCCAGCTTAATTATTAAATTATTTAGGTTACAAGCCTGTCGTACAAAAATAACGAAACCTGAAATTCTGATGAACTTGATTTTAATGCAACCAACAGGAAGCTACAATCTCGTAAAATGGCTGATTATAGTTAATAGATGCTTAAAGGCCTCGTGAGTCTGGATTTGAACTATTAATCCGGTAAAATTTAGGTCAGCTGGGCAAAATCGATTTTATCCGGAGCTGGCAGAAAAAAAGTAACACATGCGTTATTTTTTTATAAAGAGATGGAAGAATTTAAAAATGATAAGTAGAAAAAAGTTGTTGTCAGTAGATTTATGGAAAGCCTAAAAAAATGCATCTTACTCATAAATAGACGATGAAAGTAATAGTTTTTGCGTTACTCTTTCCATTTGTTGCTACGCTATCATTCGCACAAGGGGCAAATAAAAAAATAGTTGATAAAAAGATATTTGTTGCCAACCTCCAAAAACATTTAGACTCACTTTCACGATATAACGATTTTAGCGGGACTGTTTTAATTGCAAAAGATAACAAGGTCATTTTTGAAAAAGCATATGGTTTTTCAAATCGCTCTGATCGCATCCGAAACAAAATTGATACTAAATTGAATGTTGCTTCGATGGGTAAAATGTTCACAAGCGTTTGTATTATGCAATTAGTGGAAAAAGGAAAAATCAATCTTGACGATAAGGTTGGCAAATATCTTCCAAACCTTCCCATCAAATCTGTTGTAGATTCGGTAACAATATATCAATTACTTACCCATACATCTGGAATGGGAAATTTTTGGGATGAGTATTTCAAGTCACCACACGATAAGTTTAAAGAACTGATTGATTACGTTCCGCTATTTCAAAATCAACCGCTATTATTTGAGCCAGGAAAGCGATTTGAGTACAGCAATGCCGGATATATTGTTTTGGGGCTGATTATTGAGGCTGTAACTAAAAAAAATTATTTTGACTACGTAAAAAAAACCATCTATACGCCTCTTGACATGCAGAATACAGATGCTTATGAATTAGATAAAGCAATACCTAACTTAGCTATAGGATATGAAATTTCGCGTGAAGATCCTTATGTATGGAATAACAATGTGTATCTTAATGTTTTAAAAGGATGTTCGGCAGGAGGTGGGTTCTCGACAGTAGGAGACCTTTTGAAGTTTTCTATGGCACTACAACAGAACAAATTATTAAACAAAAAAAATATAGAATTGGTTACAACTGAAAAAGACTCGTCTGGATACGGTTTAGGCTTTGAGGTTTTAACTATTAATGGGAATAAGATTTTTGGCCATACCGGAGGCTTTCCTGGAATTAGAAATGAACTAAAAATCTATAAAGATTTAGGTTATACAGTCATTTTACTAACCAATGGAGATAATATTAATTGGTGGGACGTTGACCTTTTTATTCAGCAACAATTAGCTGGTTCAACTAAAACAACCGATGATTTTAACTTTACAGTCAATGTAATTAAAGAAACAATTATAAACGGTTATAACGCAGGATTACAGGCTAAAAATGATAATCCGCATAATCTCTCTTTTATGGAGTATCTGGGCGAAATGTCAGGAAATAATCTACTACACCATGGAGAATTTAAAAAGGCTATTGCTGTATATAGACTAGATACAACATTTTATCCTAAGTCTCCATTTGCGTTTAATGTTTTAGGGCATGCATACAAAGTATCAGGAGAAAAAGAACTTGCCATTAAATGCTACAAAAAACATCTTGAAATTAATCCTGAAGACATTGATGCGGCGGAACGACTAAAAAAATACATTAATGAATGAAAACGGTCATTTCCTGCTATGAAATTGATTCTTTTCAAATGTCAATACAGTTGTTTCTGATTTAATACGTTTGAATAATAAAGTATTTGGAGAAATAATATTTAAGGTTTAAGATGTAAGATTATTTGGGCTTTCGAATCTGGGAGTTGTTTTTTTCGCCATATCTACTGGGGTTTAAACCGATGGGCTCATTAAAGATTAGCTCCCAACATGCTAATTCAACAATACTTACTCCAGAATCAATATCAAACAATTCATTCTTGCCTCCAGGAGGGCCTTGTAACAGGAACTTGGTAGTTGGGATATGTGGAATAATAAGCGATTCGGGTCCGACTAATTTTTTTCTACTTGATTTTTCGGTTTCGCATAAGTAAAAACGCCTGCAGCTTTTCGTTGCCCGGCTTCTTTTCCCCATTCGAAAGTGTACCAGATTTTTTGTTTGTCCCTGGAGGGAACAGCAGAAAGTGTAATATTCATAATTGATCATTTTTGTCCGCCAACTGTCCGCCATAAAAGGCGGCATTAAGCGGAAAAAAGCGGGACAAATGAGAGCAACTACCCATAAAAAAGCCCTGTAAGTATAACTTACAAGGCTTGTAACGTGTCCAGGACTGGATTCCTAATTTACTTTAATTCAATTACTTCCTTGCCCTGTCTGCCAATGGTCCGCCAACTTTTAAAGTGGTGCCATTGTGCTGTATGATTTTAATCGTGCCCGAGACTGGATTCGAACCAGCACGCCGTTTCCAGCGCTACCACCTCAAGGTAGTGCGTCTACCAATTTCGCCACCCGGGCTTGAGGGATGCAAATATAGTTGATATTGAAAATAGTTGCGCTGTCTGCAGCGATTAGTTTTTTGCCTGTTTTTTTAGTGTCACCCTGAATGTGGTTCCCTTGCCGGGCTCAGACTGTTTTACAAAGATCTGGCCCTTGTGGTACTGTTCAATGATCCGTTTGGAAAGACTAAGCCCAAGGCCCCAGCCTCTTTTTTTGGTGGTAAATCCTGGTTTGAATACCTGGGCTACATGCTGGGATGCGATGCCTTTGCCGGTGTCCGTTACGTCGATGGTCAGTTCGTTTTTGTCATCGTTAATATCAACGCTGATCTGGCCCTTGCCCTCCATGGCATCCAGCGCATTTTTTAAAAGATTTTCAATTACCCAGTCAAAAAGGGGAGGAGATACTCTCGCAAAGAGTTGTGGTTGTTGTGTACGAACGGAAAAAACGATTTTACCTGACGCGCGTTTACGGATATATTCCACCATGCTGTTGATCTGTGCTACAATATCCGTTTCTTCCAATTGGGGTTTGCTGCCGATCTTGCCAAATCGGTCTGATACCAGTCTCAGGCGACTTACATCTTTTTCAAGCTCCTGTACGATCTGGCTGTTCTCCGGTTTGTCCTTCATCATTTCTACCCAACCTTCCAGCGAAGAGACGGGAGTGCCTAATTGATGGGCGGTTTCTTTGGCCATACCGGCCCAAACCTGGTTTTGAACAGACCGGTAACTGCTTCGAAGTGTTAATAGCGTTACTATAATAAAAAGGCCTACTATCAGCAATTGCACGATGGGAAAATACCGCACTTCATTTTGCAGGCTCGATTCGCCATAATAATATTTATTGAAAGTGGGAGGGTTGTCCGTGATCTCAACAATGGCCGGCTGTTTATTGATGTTGGCGAATTTCTGCACCATCTTCCGGAGATACCCCGTGTCGCGGGCAACTTTTGCTGAATCAAGATTAACATAGATGCCGGTTGGATTACCTTTTTCATCCGTTTCGATAATAGGGATATCGTCATTCTCCACAGCAAGACGGTTGGTAAAGATCAGTACATCGAGATCTTCTGTCTGTGCCTTGATCTTTAACGATTCTCCAAAAGAGATGACCCTCGAGCGTTCTTCTTTCGCGATTTTATCGGATACATTACGGGAATAAAAGATAGTGCCCGTTACTATCAGGATCGCTACGGCGGCCAGCCCTGTTCTCCAATTGACAATTTGCTGAAACATAGGCCGAATTTAGTAAGGAACAGTTGGCCCGCCTTATTTTTCTTTTATGAAAGCGGGATGCCTAGATAATAAGAATAGGTTAAGAAAGAGCGCATTTAAACAAGTGCAAGCCGGGATGAAAAACTTTCAGTACGTTTGATCAAATTTATTAGTTCCCTGATGTTGTTGCCCAAAGTAGCCGTCGTCATATTAAACTGGAATGGAAGAAAATTCCTGGAGCAATTCCTCCCGTCGGTGTTTCGTACAACATATGCTAATCTGGAAGTGGTCGTTGCTGACAATGGTTCAAGCGATGACTCTATCTTATTCCTGGAAAAAGAATATCCCCAGGCCACGCTTATTCGTTTTGAAAGCAATGCGGGCTATGCAAAAGGATATAATGATGCACTGAAACTGGTTAAGGCAGATTATTACGTATTGCTGAATTCGGATGTGGAAGTAGTGGCAGGATGGCTGGAACCAATGGTCGCGCTATTGGAAAAAGATCCTTCGATTGCGGCCTGTCAACCTAAACTACTTTCTTATCATCACCGGCACCTGTTTGAATATGCCGGAGCAGCTGGCGGCTGGCTTGATAAATATGGTTATCCATTTGCAAAAGGCCGTGTCTTCGATATATGTGAAGAGGACCATGGACAATATGACCAGGCTGAACCGATCTTCTGGGCCAGCGGCGCGGCCATGTTTATACGACCGGCGGTTTTTCATGCGATGAAAGGATTTGATGAATATTTTTTTGCGCACCAGGAGGAGATCGATTTATGCTGGCGTATTCAATTGGCAGGGCATATGATTTACTCCTGCCCGGCATCCGTGGTATATCATGTGGGTGGCGGCACATTGCCCAAGGGCAATTCGATGAAGACCTATCTCAATTTCAGGAACAATAAGATCATGCTTTCCAAAAATCTTCCTTTGTCCAAAAAACTCTGGGTGATGCCCGCCAGGGATCTGCTGGATGCGGTTTCTGCATGGAAGGGTTTATTGAATGGGGATGGAGGTTATTTTATCGCGATCATCCGTGCGCATCTCGGGTTTTTAAAATGGAGATTATTCCGTCGGAAAAGAAGTGTGTTCCCGGAAAAAAGGGATGGAATACTACGGGGATACCTGTCGGGAAATACAGCCTGGAAACATTTTGTACAAAAGAAACGATCATTCCCGGAAATTGTCAATAAAACTAGTTGATTTTTTAGCCTGAAACCGTATTTTTGCAGCACAAATTTTTTGTATGACCCCTAACCAGGAATATCAGGACGAATTAAAGAAAGTACAGGACAAAGATGTGGCACACAACTGGGTATCATCTTCAGGCTTTATTTTTTACCTGAGCGTTGCCTGTATCGCAGCCCTTGTATTAGGCAGTTGTTATAAGTTATACAACAAACGTTTCCATAAGCCCGAGGTAACGATCCAGGAAAGCACTTTATACACGCCAAAGTATAAATAATTCCATTAAAATTTTTTTGCAAAAGGCTCAGTCCTTATTTTTGCACCCCTTTAGTTCTTTATACAAGAGGTAACCAATCGCCGACCAGGTTTGGAAAGCGATAAAAGCCTCGATAGTTCTTTATAAAAGCGGAAGTAGCTCATTTGGTAGAGCACGACCTTGCCAAGGTCGGGGTGGCCGGTTCGAGCCCGGTCTTCCGCTCAGAAGTCCTCCTGTTATACGGGGGGATTTTTTTTGAGATTTCATATCTCGAATTTGCCCTGGTGGTGAAATTGGTAGACACGCAGGACTTAAAATCCTGTGGGCAGCAATGTCCGTGCCGGTCCGACTCCGGCCCGGGGCACAAAGCCGACTGTAAAAGGTTGGCTTTTATTTTTTGCGACAATATTGGGTTTTCATTTATTTATATTGCGACAGGTCCTGTCAATCCAATTGCAAATACTTCTGATAGTAGTTGGGGCTTAAATCCCTGGATTAACATCACCAGATTGAAAGAGAAGGAAGGCGTTGATCCGACAGGTGGGTTTCGCAAGGACGATTGGCGCGAGGTTATTATTGAATTTAATCATCCAGGATTTGAACTGAGATTCATTACTGATTGATGATAAGACGGTGAAATAACAATCTTTCATTATCACCCGGAAGCAAGAATTGCTTATTTCTAACTGAATATATTATCGAATAGGAGCTTTTTTAGAATGCTTTCAGGCTTAAAGGTTAACCCTGAAGCGCGGGTGAACTAAAATCAGTATCATTCACGATCTTGATAGCCTTTTTTTTCAAGGATGTGGATGGTCTTTAAACGCTGATATTTGTTATTTGGATGGTCAGCATTTGCATTATATCTGTATGTAGCAATTTTTTAGAATTGATAAATACTGTCCCCAAAAAAACAAAGCCAACAGGAAGCATGATCTGGATAAAGACCGTTAGCCCTATAGGTAAGGCTTCTGATTATCGAATAATTTTTCTTTTGAAGCGAATTCTCTTTTGAAGCGAAACCCTCTGCGAGGGCCCTCCCTCCCCCGCCTTCCAGCACACACCCGAAATCATTCTCACGCATAAGCGTTATGCTCAACATCAACGAACTGTTGATGACGATAAATTATCCCCGCTAATACCGAAAACCCGGTATTACACGATTAATAATGCACCTGATAACATTTCTCCGGAAGTCTGTTTATTACTATTAATCTGGTTGTAAAACTAATTGCTGGCTTATTAACGGCAAGGGGAAAAAAACGAAAAATAAAGAGAAAATAGTGGACTTAAAATGACCAGGTAATTAGGGACTGTTACCGCCATCAGCACTGAAGGTCCAGGATATAAAATCCGGGGAGAAGCGATCAAAACTCTTTACCAAAAGCTGAATATCCGAAAGCAGCAGGCCAGGTACTGATCAGATTCCTCAATTGAAAATAACTACATTTGATGTAACCAGAAACCGGATGAAGCACCTACATATACTTCCTGTTTTGTTTTTATTGTGTTTTACAAATGCGCGCAGCCAATCACTTCCCTTATGGAATAACGACCAGTCGCTATATAAAAAAGATTGGCTGCTCTCGCCCGTTATGCAAAAAGCTGCGGTATACACGAACAACGATAAAAAAGAAATTGTACTATACAATGGCCTGGTAAAAAGAATGTTCAGGATATCTCCCAACCTGGCCTGTATCGATTATAAAAACATGAGTACGGGACAGCAATTATTGCGTTCCGTAAAACCGGAAGCTGTACTGGTGATAGACGGCAAAACCTACAATGTAGGTGGATTGCACGGGCAAAAAGAAAATGCCTACCTGCTTCCGGAATGGGTGGATGGACTCATAAAAGGTGAAAACGATTTTCAGTTTATACGCTATGAAATAAAAGACCTGCCGCCGTATCTAAACCCGGTCTCAAAAGTGTGGGCAACAAATAATAAACCGGCTACCGGGAAATTAATTAGTTTTTATTACACATCGCCATTGCCTGAATTGAAAGGTATTGCGGTAACGGTGCATTATGAATTGTATGATGGGTTGCCGTTGATCTGCAAATGGCTTGGTATAACCAATGGTTCTGATAGATCGATACACCTGGATCGCATAATAAATGAAGTGCTGGGCATGGTGGAGGAACAAAGCGCCGTAGTGGGTAAACCCGGACAAATGAAAAAACCGCAGGGATTATATATAGAGACCAATTATGCATTCAATAATGCCATGCGGTATGATCTGAGTGATCAGACCACTCATTGGGAAACCGATAGTACTTATACTTCTCAGGTAAACTATGATTACCAAACTCCCTGTTTGCTGGAAGTGTATCCCGAATACGCGCCTGGCATTGACATGCAGCCGAAAGAAAAGTTTACATCGGTAAGGACCTATGAGCTGGCGATGGATAGTTATGACCGGGAAAGACGTGGCCTGGCCGTGCAGCAAATGTATTACACGATAGCGCCCTGGACAACGGGTAATCCTATCTTCATGCACCTGGTGAGCAGGAATGATGAAGAGGTAAAAAAAGCTATTGACCAATGTGTCAACACCGGCTATGAAGCCCTGATAATGAGTTTTGGAAGCAATATCAATATGGAAGATAGCTCTGTGGAAAATCTACGGCGCTGGAAAGAACTGGCAGACTATGCGCATCAGCGAAAAATAAAAATTGGCGGGTACTCTTTGTTCAGCTCCCGAAAAATAAGTGATAATGATGATGTGGTCGATCCCAAAACAGGTAAACCTGGCGGTGCTTATTTTGGCAATGCTCCATGTTTTGGCAGCAAGTGGGGCTTAGCTTACCGGGATAAAATAAAAACGTTTTATACGCATACCGGTTTTGATATTTGGGAGAATGACGGACCCTATCCCGGCGACAGGTGTGCATCTACGACGCATCCAGGGCACAAAGGACTTGATGACAGCCAGTGGCGACAAATGGAAATCCAGAAAGAACTCTATCACTGGTTAAATAAACAGGGTGTATACATTAATGCACCCGATTGGTATTTTCTTGATGGTACAAATAAAATTGCATTGGGATACAGAGAGGTGAATTTTAGTTTACCAAGGGACAATCAAAAAATACTGAACCGGCAAAATATTTATGATGGCACCTGGGATAAACTGCCCGCAATGGGCTGGGGATTTGTACCGCTCACGCGGTACCAGGGTGGCGGCCCGGAAGCGATATTAGAGCCACTTTCGGAGCACCTGGATGACTATGAACAACTCATGATGCAATATTATGGTGCCGGTGTGCAGGCATGTTACCGCGGCCCTCGCTTATATGATATGGACACGACCAAGGCCATTGTAATAAAAGTAATTGACTGGTATAAAAAATACAGGGCTATTTTGAACGAAAAGATTATACATCTCCGTCGAGCTGATGGTCGTGATTGGGATGGTATTTTGCATGTAGGCCCGACTTTAAAAACAAAGGGATTGATGATGCTTTTTAATCCGACAGATAAAAAGATCGAAAAAGAAATTGCCGTTCCGTTGTATTATACCGGGTTAACACAGTCTGCAAAGATCCGTGAAAAAGAGGGTGTAATAAAAACCTATACGCTCAACAGGAATTATGAAGCACAAATGAAAGCAAGAGGTAAGTGATGCGTCATCACCAGTAC
>CAZGSG010000189.1:0-11367 GCA_964528095.1 uncultured Terrimonas sp. | reverse complement strand
TCGCAAGAACTATTTAATGGAAAAGATCTGAAAGGCTGGAAGCCATTGAATGGTCATGCTAAGTTTGAAGTGGTGAATGGCACCATTACCGGCACAACTGTATATGGAGAGCCTAATTCATTTTTAGCAACAGAAAAAGAATATGGTGATTTTATTCTTGAGTTTGAATTTCTGCTTGAGCAGGATATGAACTCCGGTGTGCAATTTCGCAGTGAAAGCAAACCCGAATATAAGAATGGTCGTGTGTATGGCTACCAATTTGAAATAGATCCTTCGCGACGTGCATGGAGCGGCGGTATTTATGATGAAGGCAGGAGAGATTGGTTATATCCTGTGTCGCTAAACCAACGAGCGCAAAAGGCATTTCAACTTAATACTTATAATACTGTTCGTATTGAATGTAAAGGCAATGAGGTAAAAACATGGCTAAACGGTATGGCAGTATCTTATCTTTCTGATACGCTGTTAAAAAACCAGGGATTGATCGCATTACAGGTGGATGGGATCGGTACAGAAGAAGAGGTGGGAGAAAAGGTTTATTTTAAAAACATTCGTGTACAGAAAATAGAAGGGAATAAAACCCTCGCTGTTATGCCGGGGATATATGTTGTAAATCTCAACAAAAATACATTAACAGAATATGAGAAGAAAGAAGGATGGAGATTATTGTTCGACGGAAAAACAAGCACAGGCTGGAAAGGTGCTTACAAACCGGGCTTTCCTGAGAAAGGCTGGGAGATAAAAGATGGATTACTGAGTGTATTGCCTTCAGGCGGCGCTGAATCTACTAATGGTGGTGATATAGTAACCAATGAACAGTTTGCAGCATTCGATCTTTCCTTTGACTTTAAGTTGACACCTGGTGCAAACAGCGGGGTGAAATATTTTGTGACCTTATCAGAAAATAATAAAGGTTCCGCAATCGGGTTGGAATACCAGGTGCTGGATGATAGCCTGCATCCTGATGCCAAGCTGGGCAGGGATGGTAATCGGACAATGGCTTCTTTATATGATCTGATCAAAGCCAAAAAAGAAAAACGATTTATCCGTCAGCCAGGCCAGTGGAATAAAGCACGGGTGATCGTATATCCCAACAATCATGTAGAGCATTACCTGAATGGTATCAAAGTACTGGAATATGATCGTGGTTCAGCAGCTTTTAGGGCGCTGGTAGCAATGAGCAAATACAAAGACTGGAAAGATTTCGGTGAGGCGAAGCAAGGACATATCCTGTTGCAGGACCATGGTGATGCAGTGAGTTACCGGAGTGTAAAAATTAAAGTATTAAAATAAAGGGCATAAAAGATATACAACGCAGTTTTTTTACCAACAATGAAAGTATATGCGGTTATTAAGCCGGTATATTATTTTTCAGATTTTATTTCTTTGCCTGGCGCTTGCTTATATGTTTTTAGCCGGGAGAGAAAGGCTGGAATATGTGGTATTCTTTCCTGTATTATCTGCGCTTGTTTTTATTATTGTTGTTTACAGAAAAATGTACCTGCTTTCTGATTATCTCCAGTCAAATCATGCTGGGTTATATCAAAAACGTGTGGTGGAACGTATGTTTTATAAGCACGGATTAAGATCGGTAAATGTGCTGGCTATTAAGAAAGAAGAGATAAAAGGGATACCGGATGCTGGTATGCGCCAACTTGTTGGTGATTTAAAACTGGCGTATAAAACGCTGATTATTTCAATAGCTATTATGATGACTATATTAATCGCCTGGTCATTTTTTCTGCAACCCAGCCAGGGTTCGTAACCAGTTGGAATAAATCATATTTTACTATCGCTGCGGGAATAATAAGTTCTCGCAGCGATTTTTTTTACGAGAAATTGCTGAGATGTACAAAGGGCTAACCACCGCTTCCGGATCTTCCCGCAGCCATATATTTGTATCCAAAAAAAAAGAGTGTCTTTTTCATATATGTCCTGTTATAGTATCGATTCCAAGACCAGTTGCCAACATTTGCATTAAATAAGACCTGCAAGGCAACCCGCAGCCACCTGCTCAACGATTAAAGTTTGTACCGGTATTTTCATTTTAAACACTACTTATGCAAAACACAAAACCAACGGGAAAGACCTTTTCTGCAAAAAGAATAAATACATTTCACTGGCTTGGCATACTTATAGCCTGCTCAGTGGTTTTTAGCTCCTGCGAATCAGACAACGATATTGTTCCGGTAAAACAACCAACTATAACCCTGATGAGCAATGCAGTTGTTGGCAACTATCTCGCCGATAGCCTCGGCTTTACTGTATACAGTTTCGCGAATGATGCTGATGGACTGAATAATTGTACGGGAGGCTGTACAACATTATGGCCTGTCTATTATGCCGGTGATAACCTGGTACAGGAAAAATTGGGGATTGGATTGGATATAGCAGATTTCAGCACGATCACAACGGCAGCCGGCGTAAAACAAACTACCTATAAGAGCTGGCCACTGTATCATTATGCACCTGTAACTGCCGGGGCAAATCAGCGGGAAAATGCCGGTGAGATCAGGGGTGAAGGAATTGCCGGTTTCTGGCATGTGGCCAAGCCTGACTATACGATCCGGCTGATCAATGCGCAACTGGTAGGGCAGGACGGCAGGAATTATAAAAGCGATTATACGGAAGGCATCGGTAAGACGCTTTATTTTTCAGATCCTAACGGTACAACGATTTATCGTTTCTCGAAAGATAGTTTTAATATCAATAAATTCACCAGAGCTGATTTTTCCGACAATACCACCTGGCCGATCTATGAAAAGGACCAGGTCGTTGTGCCATCCACACTTGATAAAACACTGTTTGGGTCGATTACAGTTTTTGGAAGAAAACAACTAACCTATAAGGGATGGCCGATGTATAATTTTGGTGCAGACAACAGAGTGAGAGGATCTAATAAAGGGGTGAGTTTTGGCGCGCCGGGGATCTGGCCTGTGGCAGTGCAGGGTATGCTGGCGGCGCCGAAGCCGTAAGGATTGTTATTGTTTCTGATACTTCAGTCGCAAATGTGGAGGCGCTTTACCAGTATGTGGGAAAGTTGTTTTAATAAGTTCGATGATTTTTGGAGCAAATAATTAACGATAAATATTGTTTGCGTTGTATATCTGTTAATGCAAGGTTCCTGTCTATTTTTTTTCCTGTATTTAGAGCAAACCCCAAAACAGGCGGTCATTAATTGGAGAATGGCGGGACTCTCAAAACGGATCGGGAACCACTTGTGCCAATAAAATAACATGAAGGAGCAGGCAGCCTATGTTGTCAACAGGCTGGCTCTATCGTTGCGTCATTTTCCCCCAATATTCCCGACATTTGCGCAGCTTAGAACCTAATGACAAAAAACGAACGGATCATACTTTTTCTGCTGGCCAGTCTGAACTTCACGCATTTTCTTGATTTCATGATCATGATCCCGCTGAATAATTATCTCGTGCCGTATTTTCATGTTTCGGCCAAACATTTCAGTTATCTCGTCAGTTCTTATTCGATCAGTGCCGCAATATCGGGGTTCATTACCGCTTTTATTGTTGATAAGCTGGACCGGAAAAAAGTATTGCTGGTATCCTTTGTTGGATTTTTAACGGGTACCATTGCCTGCGGGTTTGCTACCAGTTACGAGATGCTGCTGTTCACCCGCGTCATCGCCGGCATATTTGGCGGTATTATTGGCGCGCAGGTGCTGGCCATCATTGCCGATATTTTTCCCTACGACAGAAGAGGAAAAGCGATGTCATCGGTCACAGCTTCCTTTGCCATTGCATCGATACTTGGCGTGCCTTTTTCCCTGTACCTCACCAATATTTTCAAAGAGGACTGGCATGTGCCTTTTTTATTTGTGGGTATTGTGGGTGTGGTGATGATCCCCTTTGTTATAAAATATATTCCCTCGATGGCGGGACATATCAATAAAGAAGTTAAAACAGCGCCGCTCGATCTGTTGAAAAAGATCCTCAATACAAGAGCGCAACGTTCGGCATTGCTTTTTTCCTGCCTGCTGATGATGGGACATTTCCTGATCATCCCATTCATTACTCCTTATATGGAGTTTAATAAGGGGTATTCCAAATCATTAATTCCAACAATCTATCTCGCCGGTGGAGCCGCTTCTTTACTGGCTGCTATCTTATTGGGAAGACTATCGGATAAAAAAGGAAAATTACCTGTGTTCGCGTTATCTGTATTTCTTTCCCTGTTCATGGTATTAATTATCACCCGGATGCCTGTGGTTCCATTCTGGGTGGTGCTCCTGTTCTTTGCCCTTTGGTTCATCTTCGCAACAGGAAGAGCACTCACTGCACAGGCGATGATCAGCGAAGTGGTAAAGCCGGAACAACGGGGAAGTTTTATGAGCTTTAATGGCTGCGTACAACAGATAGGAACAGGCCTGGCTTCAGCCATTGCCGGGTATATCGTGTACAACGACAAGAGCGGTAAAATATACCGGTATGAATGGCTGGGATACCTTAGCATCATCGTGCTGGTCGCAAGCCTTATTATGAGCTATTTTCTTTTTTCCGGCCTCGACAGGAAAAAAGCCACGGCCCTCGCAGAACCACTTTCAGATAATTAACCGTTTGTTTGCTTTTCTGAAAGCGGGTGAGTATCTTTTCTCCACTAACTCTTTTACACACTTAAGCTTATCACATGAAATCAACTTTTATAGCGCTGGCCTTATGTATTGTAAGTATTGTTTCCTGTAAATCAAAAGCCGCTTTTGATTATAGTGAGAGTATTGTCAGTATAGAACGAAGCCTGGGCCCTGCAGTAACGGAAGGTGAGAAAAAGATCGTGGAATCATTCCAGGGTGGACAGATGGATACGGCCGTAGCTGTGAGCCAGCGTATGGTAGACCTGATTGAATCCAAGGTCGTGGAAATAAAAGCATTGAAACTGCCTGCTGTAAAAGAAGGTGAAAATTTCAAAAATGCTACGATCCGTCACTTCAACCTGCTAAAAGACATTTATGCAGGATATGGCAAGATCGCCATGCAGCCAACCGATGAAGAAAGGGAAGCGGAAAGGCAAAAGGTTTTGCTGGTAGAAGAAGAAGGAAAAAAATCACTGGAGGAAATGCAAAAGGCGCAGAAGAAGTATGCTGATGCGAATGGGTTTAAAATCAAATAAGGGAAAATTCAAAAGGGATTCAGAGAGAAGGAAATTGTTTTTAATTTTTGTATTTTAAATTAATGGTGTTTTGGTATACAAAATTCAAAAGGGTCTTCGAAATTCGGAGGCCCTTTTGAATTTTGATTTTTTAATTTTGAATTACTGAACGACTCTGTAAACGGGGTATTGCAAATACGCTGGTTCAAACCAGGGAGAATTCTGGTATACAAAATTCAATTGCGCGCTACCGTTCTTTGCAAATGCCGTATCACTATTTCTTTTTTCTTCCAGCCTGGTGCGTACAGATGGATTTTTTTTAAGATAGTCAGCCGCGATATCTTCAAACGCATAAGCGGAATAGCCTTCTTTTTGCCCCAGTATACCATCGAAATAATTCCAGGAAAAATAAGAATCATCGGCCTGTGGTTCCAGTACTTCCATTAAGAAACGATTGGCAACCTGATTCATCGGGATATACCAGTCACCTTTGCGGAAGTTTTGTTTTTTGCGGGAGGCTGTAACTTTTATCTCGCTGTTCAGGTGATGCATTTCATATTGCCTGGGAGATGTTTTGTAATCATCAATATGGTAAGATTCTACTTCTATCGTTGTATCTTTTTTTAACGGACGCATTTCCACCTTGTTTAATTGTAACAGATCGATCACTTTCCACCAGCCCTGTGGTATTACATAAGCGACTGGTTTTTGAATGATCGTTTTAGCGGGATAGTAGTTAAATATTTTTACCTGTTTCTCAAAGGGTTTGCTGCGGTCATAAAATAATCTTGGCAGACCCGATACCTCGCTTGGTTTTTTGGTTGACTCAAAGCCTTTAAATGTTACTTCTTTGTATTGCTGATTGTCTCTTGCCCAACTGATAGGGAATGCTTTAGCGGTTTTAGCTGCTTGTTTGGTCTGCTCACGCAGTTTCCTGATTTCTTCGCTATTAACGGAAGTGAATTGTATAAAACTCTGCATCAGGGCATAGGTTGCTTTTACGCGGAGATCATAGGCTTTGAGCATATGTGTTTCGGGTACAAAAGAAAATGTATGCCATAGCGTACCATAGCCGCTGCCGTAGCGTGGAGCATCATAAAATTCAGGCCAGCCATTTTCAGGTTTATCTCCAAAAGCATTTACATAAGGGATCAGGTCATAGCCTTTTTCTTTCATAGAAGTATAAAGGCCGGGTTCAAATTTTTTATTCATGAATTCACCCATTGGACCTCCGAGCTTATCATGTTGAGAACTGAGCAGGGTCATGATATGCTGGTAATCGGCTCCGTTGCTTACGTGGTTATCTATAAATACGTCCGGGTCGAGCAGGTGAAAAATCCCGGTGAAAGCGCGTGCATCTTTTGAATCGCATTTGATAAAATCACGGTTGAGGTCGAGGTTCTGCGAGTTGCCACGAAAACCAAATTCCTCGGGTCCATCCTGATCTACCCGGTAATCGGCGCTTCTGTTGAGACAACCCCCAATATTATAAACAGGTATAAAAGCAAGCACGATATTATCGGCGATCCTGTATTTTCCTGTAACAATATCCCTTACGAGCAACATACTTGCATCGATGCCATCGGGCTCACCAGGATGGATACCATTATTGATCAGGATGATCCGTTTATTGTTTTTCCGGATATTGGTAAAATTATAATCACCATTATTGGATACTACTACGAGGTGCAGGGGAAAGCCGGCATCGGTCGTTCCCATGGTCAGCATTTTCACTTTACCGGATTGTTCATCCAGTTTTTTCCACCAGTCAATTACTTCAAAATAAGTGGGGGTTTGTTTGCCATTGGACTGTTCGAACCGGGTGGTAATGGTTTGAGTATGGGCCTGTATAGCGTAGGCTAACAGGAGAAGAAGAGCAGTTTTTCTCATGCTTAAAAATAGTAATAAAGTCGAAGAGTTGTTTGGGGGATGCTGCTGTTTGTTTTTAACACGGAATCACTGGTGGTCTTTCGTTCTATTTGCAATTTATATTTCACTTGCACCTATTAAATACTGAGCTTTAAAATGAGGAGGCACGGAGGCAGATCGAACAGTCCGATCTGCCTCCTCATTTTGGTCTGCGATTTTTAGATGCAGCAAACAAAGAAGTGACTACAAATAGAACGAAAGACCACCAGTGATTCCGTGTTAAAACGAAGAAAAGAAATGTTCTCCATGGCTTCACCCCAAAAAAAAGACATCCGACCAGCGGATGCCTTTTAAAAATGATTTATGCGGTAACTGATTAAGCTGCGGCCTTCGCTGCGTTCACTTTCTTAGTGAGTTTGCTCTTCAGGTTAGCGGCTTTATTCTTATGAATAATACCACGCTTCGCCAGTTTATCGATCATGCTGGTAACAACAGGCACTTTTTCTTCCATTTCCTTGCCTTTTGCTGCTTTCAGATCACGTATAGCATTACGGGTAGTTTTGCCATAGTATTTGTTTCTGTCACGGCGTTTTGCAGCCTGGCGTACATCTTTTTTTGTTGCACTGTGATTAGCCATTTCTTGTAATTTTAAGGACGGCAAAGGTAAGGCAACAGATCGTAAATTGGTACATTTTGGCCGTAAAATTTTCAAATATACCTTTTCAGCCCTTTCTTTCACTCAAATCCCTGCCCTGCGCAGGTCCCAGGCGGTTAAGGTATCGATAAATCCCCAAGCCCTTCAAAATCATTGGCTGTAAGCGCCCCCTTTTACACTTTTTGAGCGATATTTGCGTTCCAGATTTGATGTCTAAATATCCACATTCATGAAGGATTTTTCCTATATAACTAATTCGCATCCAGAATTTATTGAAAATCTATACCGTGATTTTGTAAAAGACCCTGATGCAGTAGATCCCGAGATCAGAAAATTTTTTGAAGGCTTCGATTTTGCTATCGCCAATGGCCTGAAGGGCGAGGTAAATGGATCCGCCAATGGTAACGGTGTTGCTGCCGAAAAACAGACCAGCCTGCCCGCATCGCCTGTCACCGCTGATGGTGTTGAATGGAAAAAAGAGCTGGGGGCCTATCGTCTTATCCTGGGTTATCGAAACAAAGGGCATTTACTGGCCAAAACTAATCCTATTCGCGAGCGGAAGGACCGGGGAGCCAACCTGGAACTTGGTTTTTTTGGCTTTACGGAAGAAGACCTGGACAAAAACTTCTTTGCCGGCAACC
This sequence comes from uncultured Terrimonas sp., assembly GCA_964528095.1. Classification (GTDB taxonomy): domain Bacteria; phylum Bacteroidota; class Bacteroidia; order Chitinophagales; family Chitinophagaceae; genus CAZGSG01. Next base: position 3,099 of record CAZGSG010000189.1, on the reverse strand, counting down.
TGATTAGTCTTGGCACTACCTCTCTGCGTAATATACTGACCCATCTGCAAAAATGTTATGCAGGTCATGTGGGCATCGAATTCAAATATATCAGTGACCAGAAAAAAGTAGACTGGCTTACCAATGAGATGGAAAGAAATTTCATCAACCCGGTGCCATTGGAAAAAAAGAAAAGAATATTAGAGAAGATAAACCAGGGTGTCATGTTCGAAAAGTTCCTGCATACAAAATATGTAGGACAGAAACGTTTCTCGCTGGAAGGGGGCGAAAGCACAATACCTGCACTGGATGCCGTGATCAATAAATCGGCTGAGCTTGGCGTAAAGGAAGTTGTGATAGGCATGGCACACCGGGGGAGGTTGAATATACTGGCCAATATCATGGGTAAAACCTATGAGCAGATCTTCAGTGAATTTGAAGGCACTGCCAAACTTGATCAGACCATGGGCAGCGGCGATGTAAAATACCATATGGGTTTTGGCAGTGAGATACAGACCCCGGAAGATAAAACGATCCGGTTGAAACTGATGCCCAATCCATCACACCTGGAAGCGGTGGACCCCGTGGTGCTGGGATTCTCCCGTAGCAGCGCCAATACTTTGCATGATGAAGTGTATGAAGACGTATTGCCAATACTCATTCATGGGGATGCTTCTTTAGCAGGCCAGGGTATTGTATATGAAGTAGTACAAATGTCTAAACTCGAAGGATATTATACCGGCGGTACCCTGCATTTTGTGATCAATAACCAGATTGGCTTTACTACCGATTTTGATGATGCCCGCAGCTCTGATTATTGTACCTCACTGGCAGCAATGGTGCAATCACCTGTACTGCATGTAAACGGTGACGATCCCGAAGCAGTGGTTAAATGCGCGGAAATAGCCGCGCGTTACCGTCAACAATTCCATGCAGATGTATTCATTGATATGGTTTGTTATCGCAAGCATGGACATAACGAAGGTGATGATCCGAAGTTTACACAGCCTAAATTATATGCGCTGATCGATAAACACCCTAATCCACGCGAACAATACGTGAAATTTTTATTGGAGAATGGGGAAGCGGATGCACAGGAGCTCGCAAAGGAAATGGAAAAGAAATTCTGGAGTGATCTGCAGGACCGCCTGGATGAAGTAAAGCAAAAGCCATTACCCTATACATACCAGCAACCAGAGATCTGGTGGAGAAATTTACGTACCGCTACACCGGAAGATTTTGACCAGTCTCCTGTAACAGCTATCAGCGAAGATCATTTTACCAGGGTATTTGATGCCATGATGAAATGGCCTGAAAATTTTAAGCCACTGCGAAAAGTAGAAAAGATCATCCAGGATAAAATAAAACTATTCGAGACAGAACAAAAACTTGATTGGGCTACCGGTGAGTTACTGGCTTATGGAAGCATTTTAGCAGATGATAAAGATGTGCGCATGAGCGGACAGGATGTATGCCGCGGCACGTTCTCTCACCGCCACGCCGTATTAGTAGATGAGGTTACTGATGAGCCGTTTAACCGCCTGAGTAAGATCCCCGGAGCGAAAGGCAAGTACAGGATCTTCAATTCTTTTCTGAGTGAATATGCTGTGCTGGGGTTTGAATATGGATTTGGCATGGCCAATCCCAATAACCTCGTGTTGTGGGAAGCGCAGTTTGGTGACTTTGTGAATGGTGCACAGATCATGATCGACCAGTTTATTGCTGCCGGCGAACAAAAATGGCAGCGCATGAATGGTGTGGTAATGTTATTGCCCCACGGATATGAAGGACAGGGACCTGAACACAGTAGTGCAAGGATCGAACGTTTTCTGCAAAGTTGTGCTGAATTGAATATGGTGATCACGAATGTGACCACATCGGCCAATTTCTTTCATGCCTTAAGAAGACAGCTGGCATGGCCATTCCGTAAACCGCTGATCAATTTCTCTCCAAAAGCAAATCTGCGTCATCCGGGTAGTTACTCGCATAAAGCGGAGTTTTTAATGAGCGGTTTTAAAGAAGTGATCGACGATACATTTGTAACGGATCCCGCACAGGTAAGCAAAGTATTATTCTGTAGCGGTAAAATATACTTCGACCTGGCTGAAAGACAGCAAAAAGGCAATCATACCGATGTAGCGATCATCCGGGTAGAACAATTATATCCGTTGCCTGCTAAACAGCTGGAAGCATTGTATGATAAATACAACCAGGCTACCTGGTTCTGGGTACAGGAAGAGCCATTGAATATGGGTGCAGCATCTTTCCTGCAAATGAACCTGAAGTCTATCAATTACGGAGTGATCAGCCGGCAGCCATCAGCCTCTACTGCCACCGGTTATGCAAAAGTGCATAAACAGGAACAGGAAGAGATTATTGAAACGGCGTTTACGATCTGATTCATTATGATATAAATGATTTTTCTCTGTAGAGACGCAATGCATTGCGTCTCTTTTTGCATCACCCCTATTGGTATCCGAATATGCAGGGATTATATAGAGACACAATGCCGCGATGCGATGCGCCGCCGAGACGCAATGCATTGCGTCTCTACAGGGGGACATCAAAACGACAAGGTCGCATTCACCACCTTGCTTTTTTTATCCGAATTGATCAACTGCAGGTCTTTTAAGGTTACAGAATTGCCGGATACGGTAATGCTTCCTGTTGATTCGCTGGTCGTCACAAAATCTTTATCACCTGATAAGGATACATGCACTTCTCCGGGCTCCATGGAATAAAAACTGTCGCCTGCTTTCAACGTAGCACTGGAGCGGGCTTCTTTTTCGTTGGTAAATATAAGTTGTAATAAAGAGAACGGTTCATCCTGCTGGCAAAGCACAGAGTATTGATCCTTGGCCATTTTCTGAAGGGTGATTTTTCCTTTATACGTTTGCCCGTCTACTGTGTAGGAGCCTGTCTTTTCGGTTTCTTCGGAAGTAAAAGACGCCGTCTTCGGTTTGTCCGCGGTTTCAGCAGTCGTTGTTATGTCCTGGCCATAGGCAGTCAAGAGGGTAAATGCTACCGCGCAGGTCAGAATTGTCTTTTTCATTTTTATTTCTTTTATAGGACTCTGAGTGAACATTCAAATAACCTAATTTAACTAGAAGTTTCAAGACT
>CAZGSG010000188.1:0-11419 GCA_964528095.1 uncultured Terrimonas sp. | reverse complement strand
ATGTAAAGGGTGGCCGGGTTGATCTATATATCCTTCATAAGAATACAAATTACCGCCATCCATTTTCATGTGCATACTCATTCCAAATTGCTGCACTTTAAGTTTTGCCATGTCTATTCTTTTACGTGTGAATAGGTGCCATCGCCGTTATCAACCCACTTCCGTTTATAATTGATCTGCATTTTGTTTATGATTGCTCTAAACAACTGATCAATAGTTAATCCTGCCATGCCCGCAGAAGTTAATAAACATAGAATGCAGTCAGCATATTCCATCAATGACATTACAGCCTCATGCTGTCGCGGCGACGGTTCATCTGCATTCAATTCTTCCAGTACTTCTTTGATTTCTCTTTGCAGGTGAACCAAAGAACTTTCGGCTGTCGATTTTGGAAAATTTTCTTTTGTCCATGCCATCCATTCGTGGACTGCGGTTTCTATTGTCATATCATTTTTATTTAAAGAGGCGGCAAATGTCCGGGCTAAACTACCAGCGTTCTTCTGCGTATCAGCAAGCTCCGGGATTTCCACCCATTGCCATATTGCTGCTTTTTTACGGGTTATAAACCACTCCGAAGTGGAAATTTTTATGTGGCTATGCCACTCCACCGGACTTGCCAGCCGCCTTCTTCTTTTTATTAAACATTTCGGGCATTACAATTTTGGCATAGATACGATACTCCCGTGCATAGGATTTATATTCCCTGCTACCTCTTTCACACGTCTCCATTAAATCGGCCAATTTTACTAATTGCCTCTGTGCATTCTCTTTTGCTTTAATAAGCGCTTCCTGACTATCCATAGTAAAAGTTTAAAAGTGTGGCGGCTACTTTGCGAGGGGCACTTTCAACCCAACCATAAGGGGTTATGAGCCCCTTTGCTTTTCCTTGCCATTAAGCTACTCGCGTTCACCGCCTACACCTGTTGTGTGGCTGTTAAGACCTCACCTTCTTTATCTCCTTCGTACCAGTATGTTGTTTGTTTCCGGCCACTGGAATACTTCGCAACTACTTTCTGAAGGCGGAGTTTGAATTTTATCCCACTACGTTTTGTTTCCTTTTTCTCATTATCATACTCCACAACGGTAATAGTTTTTATTGGTTCAAATGCGTTGAAAGGTCCGGGCTTTGTCAGTCCTTTTTCCAAATATGCATTGGCTTTTTCTTCCGCTGCTTTCACGAAATCTTTATCTGCCTCGAAATATTCAAAGTGACCGCAACCATTCTTTGTAAACCGAATCTGGAATTTCTTCATACAAAAATTTTAATTATTGTGACAGGCTTTTCAATCGCTCTAATACATCGGCCGAGGTATGACCATCAAAAGGTGGCGCCTGATCAATCACCAATGCATAATCGGAAACCTCGTCCCAATATTGAGAAGGAAGATGATAACTGATTTGCTTGCCTGGCTCTTTGTTAATGCCAAGAATAAACCAACCGGGCCACTCGGTACCATCGGAATGTTTCTTTGAACACCATACAGTGACAGTATGATTCGCATACTCTTTCGTCAACTCGATATATAAGCGAATGCGATGATCATACAACTCGTCGAAAGTGTGATAGCCGTCACTTACTTTACCACGGTTGCCATCACCAAGAGCCTCAATCTTGAAATTGATTTCTTTTAATAAACCACTCATTTTACTTGACGATTTTTTATTTTGGAATAATACTGTTTCAATTCTTCAACATCTTTTCGGATACATCCGAGGTATGTATCGAGATCTTTTTGACCCTGATCGTTCAAGCCTTTACCCAATGGCTCGATCTTGTTCAGGTTTTTCGCGATGCGATTGATTAATGCTTCCTGCTCATTCACTTCTTTATCGAAATTCACGCCCTGCAATGCATCTTTACCGGAAACATTAGTAGCGGGAGCTGATGCGGCAATGCCGGCACCGGCCTGGGCTTGCTGCTCTTCGGCTTTTTTATTTTCCGTTTTCAGGGATGGAGGCAAACCAGGTGTAATTGCCGGTTTCGTCAGACCTGCAGCAACTTCCTTTATATCCTCCTTTTGGGGTACCACGACTGCGGTTTTCTTGATCTTTCCCTCGGCAACTTCCTTTTTCACAGGTTCCGGGGCCTTTGCCAGCTTGATCATATTATCAACCCACTGGCGACTACGCCCCATTTTTTTACCAATCTCATCGTTGGACAGTTCAAAATCCGTTTTCAGGCGAAGGAGGCCGTTTGCAACCTCTACTTCCTTGTACATGGATTTTTGAACGCCTGACGATAGCATTCGGATGATAATATCCGGGGCTTTCATGCTTTTGGGAACCGGCACGACCTCAACCTCGTCAAAACCTTCTTCCTTTCGCTTTCTTAGTAGCTGGATTGCCCGGAACCGGCGTTCGCCATCCGTAAGCATGAATTTGCCGGTAGCGTCCATAACGCCTTCTAATGGCTCATTAAGGCCATTCTGCAAAATATCCTCTGCCAGCTCTTCAATGCCCTCAAAAATGGTCCGGGCGTTCCAACCTGGGAGAATGATCACGTTTTTTACAGGGATTTTATAAGTAGAGCGGAAGGTTTTCGCCTCGGAGCGCCATACGTCCCGACCAGCGCCGTTTTCCAGCTTTTCATAAAGGGAAAGTTGTTTTGGCATAGACTTAAATTGTTGATTGTCTCATAATTTGATTCAGGAGTTCACCCAATATCAAAATACCGTCTGATTTTATAGTATAAGATATTGGATTTGTTTTCGGTAGCTTATCTATCAGGTTACGTTTCATGAACAGAAAAGTACACCGAGCGGCTATCGCTTTAGGGCTGTATTCCGGGTGCAGGTGACGCTTTAAATAGTCCAAACTCACATAGTTATTGCGAAAAGGAAAGAGCAGTAGTAAAATCCGAATATCCAACCGGGTTAGCTTAAACAAGAAATCGGCATTTTGTTCGACCGTAAACATTTGGCTAACAAGCCCTATGAGTTTGTCCATTGTTTGCAATCCGGCCCTGAACTCCGCAGATTCTTTAATGGGGTTCTGGCTGGTAAAGAACTCAAAGAGCTTACTACTGCTCAATTCATACTGTTCCAACATCTTAGGCAACTGGAAAAAGTGCCGATTGATGTAAAAAGCATCGGAATGATTGTTTTGCCCCATCATCGCCAGGGCGGTTGCTACGGCCTTGTTATCTAATATAAACACATGGCTTTCAATCATATCCTGAATAACCTCGGCACGGGTGTTCTTAATTGTGTGCTGCCGGTATGCCTTCTTCATAACTGCCGGAAGGTCTTTGCCAACGGGATAGAGACCGAAAAACCAGTCATACCCCAACTTTGTCAGTATCACTACCTTTTCTTCAAGAGTACCTTGATCTGCAAACCTTCTTATCGACATTTCGCTACGGAACAGATATTTTTCACTTGCGTCCAGCCGTAGTTTCTGCTCATGCGTCAGGTTTGAGAAGATGTTGAAAAAGTATTCACTCCATTTATCGTTGGCAAAGCCTTTTTTCATGTGGAACGTCGTATAACTTATTGAGTGTTAGCAGTTTGATCGCGAATTTCTCCTAACCTCTCTCCAAGCCACATTTTAGCGCTGATCAGTTCTGTCAGAAACTTGTTTGTACAGGCGAAATCCTTGACACTAACATGGGGTACCTTATCCATGTAGATGATCAGTTCTGTGATAGCATCTTCAACCAGCGTCCTAAATTGTTTCAAACGCAGGATTTCATTCGATTGTGTCAGTATCTCCGTCAGTACGCTTCCACGATCTGAAACCGGATATATCGTTTCTTTTGCAACGTTGGCATTATCTGGATATGGGTCTTTAGAGCCACGTTCACCAAGTATCACTCCGCTCATTTGCCTGGCTGATTGAAAGCAGGTAACCGCAAGTGATAAGGCCCGCGATGATGTACTCTTACGGAGCATTTCAGCCGTTAGATAAAAGGAATCCGTTCGCGTTCGCAGTTCCCTGATCTTAGCGGCTGATTCGCTACCATATCGTTCATTGACGATAGCCATATCAAGGCTAGAAACGCCAGCAGAATCTTTTTCATCTACTGGTGTGTTGGTTTTTGGTTTTTCAGATTGTTCATTCTTCTTTTCCATAATAAAAATTTAAACGTTATTAATTACCCTCTGCCTTTCGCAACAACCAGTCGTAGATAGAGTCTGCGTCGTCCAGTATATCGGAAAGAACAATAGGGTTTTCCTCTGTTTTCTTCAACTCTGCCGCGCGTAATGCACCGGAAAGAGCAATATTAGCAGGGTGACCGTTCATGCTGACGTATCGGCCAGTATTGGAAGAATCTACCGGTGAACGTTGACCTTCGACGGCAGCTAGTTCGATTTCATCACCTTTATTTCCGCGATGTTTTACCTTAAAGGTGATTGTTTGCCCGGAGATCGGTATTTGCGAAACCTCTGCCACCAGCGGGCAAAACTCTGCTTTATACCCCTCCTTGAAAACAATATCAAACCGTTCGCGAACACCATCTTTTGTTGGAAACTGTTTCATGGGGCCGGTGCAGGTCAACACCGTCATTGTATGCAACTTTGTTTGGTCGATTAGCATGGCTACTGAATTTTAGATTGAAAAGTAATTTTGAGATTCTTTTCAGCTCGGTTCATTACGGTAGCGAAAACATATCCGCCTTTCTCAATGAACTCATTGAATTTTGTAATGGCGCCCGTTCCCAGGGAGCTGATGTTTTCCACGAACACCATCTGCACATTAAGTTCTTGCCACAGTTGAGTAGCCAGCTCCCACAGTTCCGATTCAGCCAGTTGATCAAGCGGCTTACCATGATAAAACAGTCCTTCCCTTTTTTCTTCCTCGTCAGGTATGCAAACTTCAAAACCTTCAATGGCTGGAGAAAACTGGCTTATCAATTCCTTTTTAATTTTTGCCATTTCATCTAAACGGTTGGTGAGCCTTATGCGCTCATCGGAAAAATGGTCCATCTGCTTTTTATTAGAAAGCAATGTTTCCCATTCCTGTTTCTTTCCCTTGAACTCCGTAGCTTCCTTAATCTTCTCGGAAAACCCTTCATAGGTTTCTTTAACCGCTTTGTTGTCAGTTATCCATTTGTCACCATCGGTAATTCTATTTTCAACAGCAATCTTCGCCTCTACCTTCTTTTGTTTGGCATCATGCGCTTCGGAAAGTTTTTTCTGCAATTCTTTGATTTGCTTTTCAATCGTTTCGATATCTCCCTCGGCCCGAAGAACATCGTTAGTCGCATTAGCCAGGGTGACGTCTTTTAATTGATTTAAGCCCATTTCATAACGCTGGTATTGCGTGTAGGCTTCCTGTGCGTCCTTAAACTTCGTTTCCACATCATCGAAATTAGTAGAAGCGAAATAGGCTTCCCACCTGGTGTATTCACCATAATACGGCGATGCATCTACGAGAGCCTTGAAACGCTTATGTTCATTCCCTGCACTGGTACGGGCCTTATAATTTGTTTCATAGTCAGTTTTTATCTTCGCCTCTGTTTTCAGGACTTCAGGATCCAGCGTATATAAACTACGAAGCCAGACGACTTGTTCGCCTGGTTTCATATCGCGCAGCCATTGAGGGGAAATACCAGCCGGGCCTACAATTTTTTTTATCATGCTTTTAGGCTCTTTTATTTCAGCCTTCTGCATTTTTCCCTTTTCGTTGACAATGGGTTTCCCTTCTTCATCAGTATCAATACGTTCTATAACATAGGTACTTTTTGTCGTACGCACGTTATAAAGGTGACCGTCTAACCCTTCCAACATCAGGTTTATCTTTTTATCCTGATCAATGCTATTAATAGCATTTGGAGCAAGAATATTACCAGTGACTTCAAGCAGGGAATTAAGAAGAGAGGTTTTTCCAGTACCCTGGTCACCTTCGGATTGTTGGTACCGGAAGTTTTCAGGAAAAACAAGGACTATTCCATTTTCGGAATCGACCTTTTTCATTTCATCCGAAATATCAACCCCTGAAGGATAGTCAATTTCGGCTTTCTTTTTTTTGTCAATACCGGCGTAAGATTGCACACCGAGGGATACCAGTTTAATTTGTTTACTCATAACAATAAATTTTATAGTTGCGATTTAATTGCCTACTACTTCGCTCACCATACCTTCCAACTCTTCTTTCAATTCCGCGCCGTGTTTGTACATCAATAACCGAAGAGCGCCATTTTTAATAACACCATTGAATACGTTATAGACTTTGCGATCGTTGAAAGCCTTTTTCGTTTTTTTATCAACAGTGGTATCGGCCTTCACTTTGTCTATGATAAGTTTCACCCAACCAATGTTCAATTCCTTCAAATCACGTTGAATATTCTTTAACATTTCATCCGTGATTCCACTTTTTTTCTTTGCCATAATTATAGGTTGCTACGAAGCAAATATATAATTGCAGATTGAATTTATTTTTATTTTTTTCAATAATATTTTTATTTATGTTTGTCGCCCATCCCTATATAGCTTATGCGATCATTACTAATACATAAAGACCTTTATCAAGCAACTGTTGTAAGCAGGACAAAGACTGAAACCCGCCGTACACATGGGCTTGATGAGATTAACAAAGATTCCCAACGTTATTATGTGGCAGATAAGGATATTTTATACGAGAGCAAAAGACTGTATGTTCGATTTGGTGACAGGTTGATGAGTTCAAAAAATCCAGTAGTAAAATCACGGTATAAACTTGGTGAAACCCTCTACCTGGCTGAACCATTATGGATATTAAGGCAAGAGCATTTAAAGGCGAACCATACTTTGTTACCCTCGGAAGTTCCTCATTTGTATGAATACGATATGGATGAACAGCAGATCAAAGCTGCAAAGGAGCTGAAATTAGCTGGATTATGGAAAAAAATATCACCATTACTATTAAGCCAAGAATATGGCCGACAATACATAAAGATCACTGACATTGATATTGAGCCAGTCCAAAATATTACACCAGCAGCCGTTTTAAGGGAAGGAATTTCGCCACCATCCACCGACTTACCACCCGAGGCGATTATAGCGATGTATGCCACGCTCTTCGATCGAGTGAACAGCCCAGGTGCATGGAATCAGCGACCCTTTGTTTTTGTTTATAGATACGACTACCTTCCAAACTTTAAAAGACGACTGCAGCAAGATGTTAAAGCCTAAATACGGTGTATGCATTGACTGTCCTCCGGGTACTCCGCCGCGTTTTCTCACGGCCGGGCGCTGCCAAACCCACTATTGGAACCATCGCCGGCAGATATCAGCCGAGAAAAGCCGGAACCGCAATAGTGATCTACTGAAACCGAACATACTCGGTGTATGGTTTGATTTTCACAATTCAAATAATCTCTGGATCTGCGAGAACTGCGGAATTAACCTCAACCCATATAACCCGGAAATACGGTCAAGTTGTCAGGCTCATATACTCCCGAAGGAGCATTTTAAATCGGTAATGGGCGTCCTTGATAATCACATGACGCTTGGTGGATTACACCAACCATGCTTTTGCCATAGCTCGTATGATTCAAACTGGTCAAAAGCCGTTTCAATGGCAGTCTTTCCTATTGCCATTGAGCGTTTTATGAAATTTAAGCACTTAATATTACCCCAGGAGGTTCGACGACTACCTGGGGTTTTTCGTGAATTAATATGAATATCTATTGAAAAATGGCTAAAAGACTAACAGACACGGATATATGGGATGAGGATTGGTTTATAGACCTACCGAATGAATATAAACTGTTCTTCCTGTATGTCAAGGATAAGTGTGACCATTCTGGAATGTGGCGCCCTAATCGCCGTAAGTTTCAAATGGTTGTGCATGGTAAGACTATACATTTTCAGGAGTTTTTGGATGCGGTCAATAAAGATGATCAAGGTAAGGTTACTAAGAAGCGTATAATAGCTCTGGATAATGGAAAATGGTTTTTGACCAGGTACATCAATTTTCAGCTCGGTACAATCTTCCGCCCAAAAATCGGCGCTCACCGCGGCGCGTTGAAATTATTGGTCACGAATGGTATTCACCCAAAAGATGTTCCCGGTATTGATTGGCTTGGATTAGAAACAGTTCCTTTTCAGGATATTATAAACTTAGTCCATGCTAAGACCTTGTATAGTCTATCCTTAGAGGATGCAGGGAGTATGGTTACTCCTAAAGAAAAGAAAATGGAAATATATCCAGAAAAAGGAAAGAGAAATAATTTGGAAAAGTCTGAAAAACCTTTAACGACTTCCAAAGGCTCTTTTCAGCTTCAGCATATCTACGACACCCCTTTCGTGAATGCTGATCTGAATAGTCGGGAATTTAAGGGAATCACTGAAAATCAGTTCAATGAGTGGAAAAAGTTTGTAGATTTTGTTATCGAAAACCATTACGAGGAACTTTTTGTAGCGCAGTTTGTGAACCCTGCTGACTTTACAAGATTAGTCACAGAACGTTCATTTACAGAAGATAAGTGGCATGATACCATTGGCCGTTTACTTGGCTCTGGCATGAAGAAAGAGCAAAACCTTTACTTCCGCATACCTGACTTCATGCGAACGAAGGTTACCGGCAAGGCGCCATCGAGCATGAATGTTGGAAATGCGAATTATGGCGAACAAGACAAGTGGTAAAATCAAATGAGACGAACGGAAACGGGGCAAGGTTCAATTATCTCCGGTTTCGGCGTGGAAAGGGACGCGACGGTTTGAGATCGCCGCGCCCTGGTCAAAAAAACAGGCATGGAGCAAAAACGAATTTTAGGATCCCAGGCGATTTTGGAAGTAGGCAAAAAGCTCTATCCAAATCGCTTTAATCTGGACGACCCGGAGAGGCGACGGATTTATGAGCAGGTGTTTTACCTTTTTACCGATAGTGACAGAGTGTCACAATTTGGAATAAAGAAGGGAAAGGGAATCCTATTGATTGGTGATATCGGTGTCGGTAAAACAGCAATGATGAAAACCATGCAGGTCTTGTTCAGGGAAACCGATCGACGTTTCCGGTGGGTAAACTGTATGGATTTTAAGGATATGCTTGAAGATGGTATGACCAGCACGGAGATAAAAAATATGTATGGTAAGAACTTCAAGTGTGATTTATACATCGACGACCTGGGCCTGGGTCGAGCTGATTTCAATAAGTATGGAAATGTTACCAATATAATTGCAGAGATTTTATTTGAACGTGATCAGCTCTACGTTGAAGAGGGCTACCTAACGCACTTATCATCGAATATTCCTACCACTGTAAAACCCGAAGCTCCAGTCACCGATAAAAGCATTGAGCGAATGTATGGCGATCGAGTGTTAGACCGGATAAAGCAAATGTGTAATCTTATTATCTGGACTGGAAAAAGTTTAAGAAAATAAATGGCAACGAATAAGCGAAAAAATAATATTGATCTTACCTCTATGGTGTACGGTAAAGTACCACCACAGGCAAAGGAGTTGGAAACTGCGATCATTGGTGCTATGTTGCTGGTACCCGAAACTATTGGTGATGTAAAAATGATGTTGCGGCCAGAGGATTTTTATGTAGAGGCACATCAAAAAATATATGCCGCAATTTCGGAAATGGACGATAATAATTTGAATATTGATTTATTGACATTGCCAGAATATCTAGCGGGTAAGGGTGAACTGGAAATGGTAGGAGGCCCATATTACTTATCGGTATGCACTAATCATGTGGTGTCTGGCGCTCATACGCTTTCACATTGCCGGTTGATTAAACAATATAGTGTCGCTCGTAAGATGATTCAATTTTCCGGCCATGTAATTAATGAAGCATATTCCGGCGTCGATCCATTGGAATTATTATCCCAGGCTGAAGGATTATTTTTTGAAATCAACAGAGAGATTGAAGAGACCCGAATCATTACGACAGATCAAATTGCGTGGCGCCTTGTCCAGAAAATTTTAATTCCAGATAACCTTACAGAAGAGGAACGCGTGTTAAAATATTTGTACACTGGTATGAAAGATTGGGACCGTATCAACGGACCTCTATTTTGCGGTGGTGTGTATGTTGTGGCAGCTCGTCCAGCAATGGGTAAGACAGCTCATGCCATTCAGCTATTGATAAATATGGCAGTTCGCGTTCCTGTAGGTCTTGTCAATGTGGAAATGACGGATGAGCAGTTAGCAAAGAGAATAATTTCAAATCTTAATGATCTCGACAATTTCACGTATAAAAAGAAACCTGAAGAATGGACCGAAGAAGAGAAAAAGCGCTTTTACGAAGGGATGCAGCGGTTTGTTTCATTAAAGCTCCATATAGAATCCAATGTTACTGACATAGATCGTATCGTGCAAAAGATAAAATTTTGGGTGCGCAAGTTCGGGGTGCGGGCAGTGGTTATAGATTACTTGCAAATATTAAAGGTGGCCGACGAACTGGCAAAGTATATGACCGAGGTACAGGCATTGAATTATATTCTTGAACGTATCAGAGCTTGTGCGAAAGAACTGGACATACCTATTTTTCTATTGTCACAGCTCAATCGTGAATTATATCGTCGTGCAGGAAATAAAGAACCAAACCTAGGTGATCTGAAAGGCTCTGGCAAGATAGAGGAAGTTGCCTTCCAGATCTCATTCCTGCATCGTCCTGAATATTATGAACCTGATGCGCCGGTAGATGAGAACGGCGAAAGTGTAAAAGGTTTGTGTTATCAGATCATTGCAAAGCATCGTGATGGTGAGACTGATCGAATCAAACACCGGTTCGTTGCAAAATTTACACAATTCACCGAGTGGGCTAGTCAGTTTGTAGCCTGGCAAAAACCCACGGTCAACACTGGCGAACCTCCTGACGATTTACCTTTTTAATTAGTAAATATGAAACAATTAGTTTTTGAATACTCGGCAGCAAGAGACGGCGACTTTAACGAGTGGATTACAGATCTCACCGCGAAAGGACATATCATTACCCAGGTGGTACCAGTTACCTATACTTTGGATAATGAAACCCCGCTTATGAATCTTATCGCCGCAGTTGCAATCGTAAACCATTCAATCAAATAAAATGAAAGCAATCGTTGTCGCCTTCACACTGAAAGGCCAGGACCTTGAAAAGATTCTCGATGTACTGGAAAACGTTCAACACGCCAGACACGAACACATTTTAATCCACGGATTCATGCCGATCGCGGAAGTTGAGAAAAAGGGTTGGGATCCTGCACTGGCAAAAGCCCTGCACCAGCTCTTCCCTGTTCAGCTCAATATGTATGACGGCCGGCCACTCCGGGAAGAAATGGCCGAGGTAGCAAAAAAGCTGGATGCTGAAATTGTCGTGATCGGTGAGGTTCGCGATGGCGTTGCCGAAGAGGTAGAACTTTATAAGGAACTTGGACTGAAGATCAACTATTTAGCTCTTCCCACCGAATAGGTAGTATATACTAACCTATGGCCTATGTGCGAATACTCCCTATACAAATCCCTCTCTCATGCCGAGCGCAGCGATTTGAGGCGGGCGGGGCGGG
>CAZGSG010000187.1:0-11436 GCA_964528095.1 uncultured Terrimonas sp. | reverse complement strand
TTTCAGTTTTAGTTCGACCAGGTTTGGTCTGTAATACATGTTCTGGTGGTAAGCTTTTCTTCCCGGATAATTGCTCATTAACCCTTGTATGTTGAGCTTTAATTAAGCTCCGTCCTAGCGAATCTCTTTTTACAAAAAAGGGATTAATCGAAAACCACCCTGAAAAATTCAAAAATCAAAACCAGCTTCCCTCGCCAACCTGTTTATTTTTTGAATTTTGAATTTTTAATTCCTCCAGTTCTACCAACTTTTAGGTACTTCCCTCACCCCTAATTCACTATTCACTGGTATTGTGCCCGCCTCCTTTGGCAGGTAGTTTTGGTGCTGTTATTCAACACATCAATTATACCTGCATGAGATACTTCTTTATTACTACAAGTTGTTTCTGTTGCCTGGCATCGTTCACCGGCAATGCCCAGGAGGAAGATACAAAGACCCGCTTTTCACCTAAGGAGTTCGCTATTCCGGCTTCTCCTGTATTCGACCTGATGGGGGTCACCTCTTCCCAGATCAATCGTACTTCTGATATCAAAGATTTTAAAGTGGATTGGTCTTTTAAATCATGGAAACTAAACCCCAACCTCGCTATCCAGTCGCAACCCGTTTGGGAAATGTTTTATAACCGGAAGGATCTGTCAAAGTACCAGGATGCCGGTCCTTTTATGCGCAGGCTTGCTTCCATGGATGTGTCAATCGGATCGGTGCAGGATGAAAACAGCGACCGCCGTATTGGTTTTGCCGTGAAGATGAATTTGTTTAAACAAAAAGATCCATTGATGGCGCGCGAGTTGTATGGTGGCATCAGCGAAAAATTCAATGGCGAAAAACAGGAATTGACGGCCCTGATAAAAGAACTGCAACTTAAGCTGGACACAACCAGGGATGTTCTTTCAAAACCCGAAATACGAAGCCAGCTGCTGTCAACAGAAGAACAACTGAATACGATCAATTCAAGAAGAAATGCGGAGATCAATAGCCGCGCAAAAATATTCATCAGCGAAAACTGGAATGCTTCCTCGCTTGATGTAGCATTTGGTCGGGTATATTCCTACCAGTCAGACAGTGCAGGTTCTTTAAAAAGTCTGCGAAAAAACAGGAGTACAGGTATTGGCGGTTGGTTGAATGGGAGCCTGGGCATTGGGAAAAAATTATTGTTGTCCGGTCTTTTTCGCAGCAGCTGGTATGAAGAAGAGTTGAATTTTCTCATAAGAGACCTGGATACCGGTGAAGAAATTCCAAAAATAGCCGTAGCTGACAATACACTTTATACAATGGGTCTGAACCTGCGATATGGAAGTCCCGTGTATACTTTTTTTGTAGAATTTCTTTATGAAAAGAAGGGATTAAAAACTCCTTTGCAGGCATTGAATGAAGTGTTTAAACCCAGCAGCAATGTTGAGATTGTAGAACCTACTGTAAAATGGGATGTGGTGCATCCCAATACATTGAGCTTTGGCGGCGATTGGCGGATCAGCCGGAGCGTGGTGCTCAACTATGGAATGCGTTGTGTATTTGATCAGCAATGGAAATTCAGAACCTTCACCCCGATTGCTACTATCGCGTGTATGATGCGATAGATCTTTTAAAACCGATCACTTCACCTACCATCATTATATGTTTAAGAACCTGTTTTCTTTTTTTATTGCGGGCTGTCTTTTTTTGATTTCTTCTGCAAACGCGCAGGATAAGATCCTTAAAATAAATGAAGTTATTTCTTTTAAGGTAAAAGCCAACCAGCCGTTCAACAGACCTGGTATTATCCTGATGAAGGGCCATGCTTATGAGATCAGCGCTACAGGCAAATGGAAAAATGATAGCTGTGATAGTTCCGATGCAAGCGGCTTCCTGGCCAGTGAATGCGGAAGCCCGATGCCTGGTGTTGATATATTGATGTCTGCCACAGAGGGATTAAGACGCGACAAGGACCATCGGTGGTTTTGCCTGACCGGTGAACTGTTTAATCAGCAATCCAATTCTTTTGACAATAAGCTGGCTGACCAGCAATTCAGTATTGGTCGATCGGCCAGGGTCCTGCCATCGGCATCCGGAAAACTGGTCCTGTTTGCCAATGATATAATGACCGGGTATGACAATAATAAAGGACAGGTAACAGTCACGATAAAACGTACTCAATAAATAGTTATCCCTCATTTACGCATCTATTCATTTTTTATCTTTTAAAATATCATCATGAAAAGAAATCATTTTTATCTTTTAACAGTCCTGCTTACGGCATACAGTTTAAATGTAGCCAGCCAGCCGAAGTCCATTACAAGCATGGCGGACCGGCTCAGGCTTACTTCCAAAACAAAACTCGCCTGGTATTCAAATGCGTTAAAACTCAGTGCAGCTAAAAAAGGTCCGGGCACTTCTGGCAGTACTGTATTGAATACGCGTAATCTCGGTGCCAACAGGGTTGAGATCGGTATCGGTCTTACCGGTTCAGCACAGGGGTTTTCTGCAAATGGAAGTCCGAGGCAACAGCAAAGCGGCAGTGCCACCTGTACGATACAGCCCACGAAGATCGATTTTTCAACTTCGGATAATTTTAATCTTTTCACCGGTAGCAACACGATCATGCCGGGCCAGTTTTTTACTATCAATTCTATTATCAATAATTCATTCTCTGCATTAAGTACACCGCCTCGCAAACCTTATCAATTGGGTATTAGCATTTTTAATGCGGCTAACCCCGGACCGAACTTTCTTGATGTTACTAATCTTTCCCGCAGTCCCTTACCCGAAATACAGGCGACATTGCTTGCACCCAATTACGGCGCTTTTATTCCTGCGGAAGGCATCCTGGATATGGTGAAGATCAATTCCTCTTTTGAACTGAAGGCCAGGTTTGAAACAAGCCAGGGTATCTTTTTACCATTGGAAGAGTTCGGTATTCCCGCTGATATAACGGCCGGTATTGAAGGAGATGCCAGTTCGTCCAACAATGTACGGCTGAGTTATTACATGGTGAATTTTATACAGCCGATGTATACGATCAATGTACTCACCAATAACAACCAGCTTTTCCAAACAGCCAATGCACATGCGGCTATTACAGATGGCGCCTATGTTGAATCAGTTACCTATGGCAGAAGACTCACCATTATCATTGGTTCTTCTTCTACTGAAACTAAGATCAGGGCCGCATTAAGCGCAGCATTGAGTGCAAGTATCACGGGCACTGAAGCAGCAGGAGTTGAATTAGGCTCCGAAGTGAGTGGAGAAACTGAAGCCACATTACGTAATGTAGCTACAAAATTTCATGCGAAGATCTATGGGGGAGAAGGCAGTTTTGCCAATAGGATTTTTGCTGATATTGTTGCATTTAAAACAGCGCTTAAGAATTATATATCTTCTCCTTCTGCAGGTGTATTTTCTGCCAATACAACGGCGCTGCCGCTTAATTATACTCTTCGTCGTATATCCGACAACAGCCTCTTATCTGTAAGATCAGTCGGTAGCTTTGATGACCTGGTTTCCTGTAACACATCCAAATACAACGTTGAAATATTGTGGAACGGGTTTACTGTAAACAAAGTAATAGAAGGGCCCGGAGATGATAAAGAGGATATTTATGGAACGTTCCATCTAAAAAGCGTTACGACAAATGGCAGGGAGAGATCCAGGGATGTCCTGATCAAATCTATTCCTAAAAATGATGCGATCTCCAAAAAAGCAGGCGAAAGTGACGATGATGATGTTATTGTATCGGTGCTGACGGATGTATCACAAGATGACCTGTTGGCAACCATCCTCAATTTCAGCCAGGGTATTTTTGATTGGGAACTCGTGACGGCTCCGGCTTATAAAGAAAATAACTCCAGTGATTTAAAATTCAGCCTGAGCGATGTGCGTTCAGATATTAATGCATTGGCGCCGGGAGCTTTCAAAACATTTAATAAAAATATCGGGCTCACAGAGTCGAGCGTGTTTGGTGAATCAAAGATCACGTTGCGGGTAAAGGTGCGGGTAACAAGAAATTAGTAACCCCGGAAAACTATACAAAGTAAAAGGCCGCCTCCTGACAGAGACGGCCTTTTAATATAAATTGTAAAAGCGATTAATTTTTATTGATCAGGAACCTGAAAGGTTTCAATTCAGTGAAACGAATAGCTTCTAATATTTTTTTTGATTTTGAAGTGATCTTGTTGCGATCTACCAATTCATGTGCAATACAAAATTGCTCGGTAGATTCAGCGCTTAACAACAGGTGATTAAGGTATTCAACCTCCTGCTCAATGGCTTGCTGGCTCATAAATTCATTTTTGAGCAACACTAAAAGATCTCGGTTAGGCATTTTCATTGCGGCAAACTTTTAATATCCAGACATTCCTTTATGACTAGGACAACCACAACCTTTGCCGCCTTTGCCTGTGCCGGAGTAATAATTTTTACTACACGAACTCAGAAAAATCATCCCCGCCAATAGGGCAAGCAAAGCAATTCTTTGGGTATTCTTCATCATCTTGGATTTATTTCAAGGATTAACTAGGACTGAATTATCTAAATTAAAACTATTTTACAAACAAAATAGTATGTTCCGGGCGTAAAAGAGAAAAAAATATCATAAATCATTCCTTGAAAGATAAAAATCATCGTAACCCTCACATCCTGGTGGCTCCGCTCGACTGGGGGCTTGGGCATACTGCCCGTTGTATACCCTTAGTGAGGGAATTACTGGCTGCTGGCGCAAACGTTTCCGTGGCCGGCAATGAACAGCAAGGAGCAATTTTTACTGCAGAATTTCCCGGGATTAAGGTTTTACACTTAGATGGATATGCAGTCCGTTATGCGCGTTCAGCCATCGGACTTTTACCTGCCATGATCAGGCAGCTACCCAGGATCAGCCGCTCGATCAGGAAAGAACATGCCTGGTTAAAAAAAATAGCGCTGTCAGAAAAGATAGATGCCGTGATCAGTGATAACCGTTACGGTCTTTATCATTCCGGGATCCCAAGTATTTTTATAACACACCAGTTGCTTATTAAAACTCCCATGGGTAAATGGGCAAATCGTTTATTACAAAAACAAAACTATCGTTATATCAATAAATTCTCGGCTTGCTGGGTACCCGATGAAGAACAGCAGCATAACCTGGCGGGCGAACTTTCACATCCTTCAAGGAAGCCAGCTATTCCTGTTTCTTACATAGGTCTCTTGTCAAGATTAAATAAAAACAATGTGCAGGAAATAAAAGATCATCTTTTTATTTCTTTATCCGGACCAGAGCCGCAACGCAGTATACTGGAAGAAAAGATCGTGGCGGCGATTGCGCATTACAATGGATCGGCTGTTATTGTAAGAGGATTGCCTGTTGAAAAAAAGATGATCCCGTCTACCAATAGCATTCGATTTTACAATCATCTTGAATCAGGTGAATTTACAAATGAATTAAACAAAGCGGCTTATGTGATCAGCAGAACAGGCTATTCTACTATAATGGATATAGCAAGTACCGGTAAAAAATCTATACTGATTCCCACACCCGGGCAAACAGAACAGGAATACCTGGCAAAACATTGCTTACAACAACAGATCGCTTATTGTATTAGCCAAAAAGAGTTTAATCTTCAGGCCGCTTTGCAAGCAGCCAGTACTTTCAATTATAGATTACCCGTAATGAATAATAATGCTTTTCTACCTGCTTTTATTTCTTCTTTTGTTCAGGGAATAAAAGCTTATGATCCTGATTTGGGATAATCGAAAAACCAGAATTCTTTCCTGGCTGATGAAAGATCAATCCATTTTTTCGTATCTATAGTAACACCAAATATGCTGCAGGTGGGCATTTCATCGATTTTCGCATTGGTGAGCATGTTTGCAAAATCCGTGATGCCGGGGTTATGAGAAAAAACCGCGATTGTTGAGTAATTATCATCCGTATTACTGAGTACGTCAAAAAATGTATCCGCGACTGCTGCATATAGTTCTTCAATGAAAATGATGGGCTGCTTTTCTTTCTTGTATACTTCAGTAAATAATTCAGCTGTTTTTCTCGCGCGTTTGGCCGGGCTGGAGATAAAAGCATCGATGGAAATATTTTTTTCCAGCAGTCGCTTTGCCATAACAGGGGCGTCTTTTTTACCACGGTCATTCAATGTTCTTTCAAAATCACTTATGGTTGTATTATCCCAACTACTTTTTGCATGCCGGATCAGTAATAATTTTTTCATTGTTGATACGTTTAAGCCTGGATGATCATCCAAAATTAACTGAAAATAAGAAGCCGGAACTACCACTGGTCAGTGATCGTTCCGGCTTTGTATATTTTATGCAGGAAGTAGTAGGCTACTTGATCCATACAGGCTTAATACGCCCGCTCATTTCTTCCTTCCATATAATTCATAAATGCCTTGTTCACCACTTTATTTCCGCCAGGCGTAGGATAATCACCGGTAAAATACCAGTCACCCAGGTTACTTGGGCATGCTGTATGAAGGCCTTCGATACTCTGAAAAATAACATCTACCGGTATATCTACCCCGGCAGGAGTAATGAGTTCTGCCACCTTTTTAGAGATCTCTTCAGCCGTACATTGTTTATAAAGATTCTTCACTACATTTTCTGTGTGTAACTGGTTATTGCGCTGCAGATCTTTGCATCGTTCAAACCAGGTATTCATGCAATCGCCTTTCCCTTTTTCTTTTAGTAATTCCACAGCGGCATTAAAGGCAATAAAATCTCCCATGCGGCTCATGTCAATGCCATAACAATCCGGGTAACGGATCTGTGGTGAAGAAGAAACAACAACAATACGCTTGGGCTTCAGGCGCGACAGCATACGGATAATGCTTTCTTTCAGTGTTGTACCCCGCACTATGCTATCATCTATCACAACGATATTATCAATGCCCGGTCTTACGGTACCATAGGTTATATCGTATACGTGCTGTACCATTTCGTTTCGCCCCGCATCTTCCGTAATGAACGTACGCATCTTCACATCCTTAATAGCGATCTTTTCAACACGGATACGACGGTTGATCATTTCTGCCAGCTTATCGGCGTCATAATCCTTGCCCCAGCTCAGGATGCGTTCCAGTTTTACTTTATTCAGGAAATTTTCCATCCCTTTCAGCATGCCATAAAAAGCAGTCTCCGCGGTATTAGGGATAAAAGAAAAAATAGTATTCTTCAGATCATTATCGATTGCATTGAGGACCGGTACACTCAGGTTATATCCCAATGCTTTTCTTTCCTTATAGATTTTTTCATCGCTGCCACGGGAGAAATAGATCCGCTCAAAGCTGCAGGCTTTTCTTTCCTTTGGCTCCAGTATCTGCGCTATTTCTACTTCGCCTTTTTCATTTACGATCAACGCCTGGCCCGGCATTAATTCCTGTACTTCATTCTCCCCTACATTAAAAGAGGTACGAATGGCAGCCCGTTCAGAAGCAGCTACAACCACTTCATCATCGATATAATAATAAGAAGGCCGGATGCCATGCGCATCACGAAAAACAAAGCCGATGCCATCTCCTGTCATGCCGCCTACATGAAAACCGCCATCAAACAGGGGTAGTGTTTTCTTCAGTACTTTCTTAATATCCATTTTCTGCGGTGACTCTTCATCTTCTTTACAAAGAAAAGTATGCATCAGTTCTATCATGGCCGCTAGGTCGCTGAAGCGAACATTGGGATGAGGTTCTTTTCCTATCAGTGTAAATAATTCATCCGAGTTTACGATATTGAAATTACCTGCCAGCGCCAGATTTCGGGATGGGATCGTATCGCGGTTAATAAATGGATGACAATATTCGAGTTTGTTTTTGCCCTGTGTTCCGTACCGCAGATGGCCTAATAATATTTCACCTAAAAAACTAACATGGCCTTTCATCAGGCCGGGGTGATTTTTGATGTTGGGATGATATTTTTCCAGCTCTTCGATCTCTTTCCCTACCTGCTGAAAGATATCGGATATAGCCTGGGGAGCATTGCTGCGAAAACGATGCATGAAGGGGTAGCCTGGTTCAACGTTCAACTTTACTGTGGCGACACCTGCGCCATCCTGTCCCCGGTTGTGCTGCTTTTCCATCAGCAGGTACAATTTATTCAGGCCCCATAGCACGGTGCCATACTGCTGCTGATAATACGAAAAGGGTTTCCTTAACCGGATGAATGCCAAACCGCATTCGTGTTTAATAGGATCGCTCATGGATGTTTTCGGAAAGCTGCAAAGGTAACACTTCTGGGAGGAAGAATGTTCTAATGAAGAGAGTAAGTTGAATAGAATGATAGAAATAATCAGAGCGTATAAGCTATAAAAAAAGTGAGTAATAGTTTACAGGTTTTTTTACCCGTTGCTATTACTCACCAATATTTTATCTAAATCCTTGTCTTAAAAGGCTATATCAATATCCTTTTGTAGTAACACTTGCATATTTCTGGATCGTAGGACATTCTACGCCTGTTGCATTGTCTACCATGATATAGTAAGTAGGCAATTTTGTTTTGATCCATTTTTCCAGGGTCTGGCTTTTTTTCTGCTCCAGGGTCATCTGGGCGATCTTGCTATAATCATCCCTCAGGTTCATCCGGTGCGGCTCAGAGCGGGATTTAAAATAGACTATTCTTGCACCTTTCTTTTTCTGTTCATTTTCATAAGGAATAGCCTGGGAGATATCGCCCACCTTCATCTTGCTGATCACCGCTACGGTTTCTTTGTCGAGATCGTCGATATACACGTAGGGAGACCCGTCTCTCCTGTTCAGCATAAAGGGTCCCGTAAATTTCACTGATTCCTCTTCGCTGTATTTGTTAGCCGCCTCATTAAAGGCCATTGAGCCTGTGGTCACCTTCAACCGGATAGAATCCAGTTTCACCATAGCCGGTTTAATTTCATCTTCCGTAACAGGTGGTATCCTGATAATATGCGCCACTTCTGCTTTATCTCCACTGCGTTTGATCATTTTGATCAGGTGGTAACCAAATTTAGATTTTACCGGTACTGATATTTCGCCATCCTTTAAACGGAAAGCCGTGGAAAGGAAAACGGGGTCAATATCTTTTTGGTTACGGTCAATTTCCATCAGACCGCCACGGTCGCGGGTACCATCTTCGGATATCGTTTTTGCCACTTTTTCAAAAGTGGTGGTTTTTGCCTCGATCTGTTTTTTATAATTATTCAACTCAGCCACGATATAATCTTCAAGATCACGGGAAGCTTTTGGGTATAGTACGATCTGGCCTACTTCCAGCTCCGATTCGAAAAACGGGAGACTGTCAACCGGTATACGATCAAAAAAAGCTTTCACCTCGGTAGGTGTCACTTTTACATTGCCCACGATCTTTTGCTGCATGGCCTGCGCCAGTTTCTGTTCTTTTACTGCATCCCGGCCATCGTCTTTGATCTGGTAAATGGTTTTACCAGCAAGCTCTTCCAGGGCCTGCTGTGTACCTACCTGTCCAATATAATAACGGATCTTCTGATCAAGTTCAGCTTCTACATCCTCATCTGTTACCGGCAGTGAATCTTTCTCAGCCTGTAGCATCAGTACTTTTGAAATAACCGCCTGCTCCATCAATGTGCATGCAGCGCCATCAGGCACCTGCTGACCATTCCGCTGCGCATCCAAAATAGAGTTCCAGATATCTGATTGCAAAATGATCCTGTCGCCAACTACAGCAACTATTTTATCAGCCACCGCTTTTCTTGGCTGAGCAAATGCGATTGAATGAACGGCCAGTAAAATGAAAACAGCCGCCAGTATTTTTTTTCCGTACATCATGACCTCAAAAGTAATTTTACCCGGAGAATGATCTGTCTTTAAGATCGGTTTTAACAAAAGTTTGCCAGCCTTCCAAGTTATACGTTTCTGGTTCGGAGATTCAACGTTCTTTAAGCCGACTGTTATTTCCCTGTTAGGAATTCTCCGCTTTAAGAAACATTGAACCCGATACTCCAAACGCTGAACTTATGCTTATAATGTTCTCTTAACTTCTTCTTCTTCATACGCTTCTACCACATCACCTACTTTCACATCGGCATAGTTCTTCACGGTCAGACCGCATTCCATACCAGCCTGTACCTCTTTCACATCGTCTTTGAATCGCTTCAACGAACCCAGTTCAGCACTTGCGCCTTCGCCGGTAGGATAGATCACGATACCGTCACGGATGAGGCGAACTTTGGAGTCACGCTTCATCTTACCATCGCGTACATAACAACCTGCTACGGTAGCTTTATCAAATTTGAACACTTCTCTTATCTCTACGTTTGCAATGATCCTTTCCTGGATAGACGGTTCCATCATACCTTCCATAGCGCTCTTCACTTCTTCGATCGCGTTATAGATAATAGAGTACATCTTTATTTCAATTCCTTCATTTTCCGCAAGTCTTGATGCCTGTAGGGAAGGACGCACGTTGAAGGCGATCACGATCGCATCAGATGCCTGTGCAAGCACGATATCACTTTCATTGATCTGGCCCACGCCTTTATGTATCACACTCACAAGAATTTCCTGGGTAGACAGTTTTTGCAATGAATCGCTCAATGCTTCAACCGAACCATCCACGTCACCCTTGATGATGATCTTCAATTCTTTAAAGCTTCCCAGTGCAAGACGGCGACCGATCTCATCCAGTGTAATGTGTTTCTTGGTCCGGATACCCTGCTCTCTCAGGATCTGTGCCCTGCGGTTAGCTATTTCCTTGGCCTCTGCTTCATCGCCATATACTTTGAATTTTTCACCGGCCTGTGGCGCACCATTCAATCCGAGTATAACAGCCGGTGCAGATGGACCAGCTTCTTCTTCTTTTTTATTCCGCTCATTGAACATGGCTTTCACACGGCCAAAATATTGCCCGCTCACCACGAGATCTCCGGCCTGCAGCGTTCCATTTTCCACCAGTATCGTAGCCACATATCCACGGCCTTTATCAAGCGATGCTTCAATGATGGTACCGGTAGCTTCCCTGTCGGGATTGGCCCGCAGATTCAGCACTTCTGCTTCCAGCAATATCTTTTCAAGTAATTTATCAATATTCAATCCTGACTTGGCAGCTATCTGCTGGCTCTGGAACTTACCGCCCCATTCTTCTACCAGGATATTCATTTGTGAAAGCTGCTCATAGATCTTCTGCGGGTTTGCACCATCCCTGTCAATCTTATTGATCGCAAAGATCATCGGTACACCTGCCGCCTGCGCGTGACTGATAGCTTCCCTTGTCTGCGGCATCACCGCATCATCCGCGGCAATCACGATCACAGCAATATCGGTAACCTTGGCACCCCTTGCACGCATCGCGGTAAACGCTTCGTGACCCGGAGTATCAAGGAAGGTGATCTCTTTGCCTTCTGATACTTCTACTTTATAAGCACCAATGTGCTGGGTGATACCACCAGCCTCACCTGCTACCACATTCGCAATGCGGATATAGTCAAGCAATGATGTTTTACCGTGGTCAACGTGACCCATGATGGTAACGATCGGG
>CAZGSG010000186.1:0-11441 GCA_964528095.1 uncultured Terrimonas sp. | reverse complement strand
CACCACTTTTCTTTCTGGCATTGTACTCGACGGCGTATTTATCGAGTTTAGTGCAAAGGTGACGGAGAATACTCTCGTCACGCAGAAGCTGGATTTTCAGCTTCTCGTTGAAGTCGGATGGCGCTGTATATTCCAGAACCCAGTACAAACCTGTGGTTTTTTTCTGGATTGGATACGCCAGTGATTTTAGTCCCCATGCATTTTCTGCAACAATACTTCCGCCATTGTCTTTAACGAGGGCAGCGTATTTTTTCTGAGCTGATTTGAATTCATCATCACTCAGAACAGGGGTAAAAATCACCATCAATTCGTAATTGTTCATTTACCTCTTGTTTTGTCCGCCTACGCTAAAGCTTCGGCGGATGGTTTAAAAATTCGATTTGTTCCACTGGATCCCTTCCGCTTTGCAGCGGACGGGAAATCTGCGAATACAGATTTGGGGCGGCAAAGATAGGGACTTACAGCCAGATTCCGGAGGGTGAATTAAGAAAATCAGGCATTTTCCGACGGGGTACGGGGTTTAGTAAGGTTTATTGGGGATATTGAATATCAGCTATTGGATACCAGCCATTTAATAAAAGGCAAAATTAAAAATGCAAAAACTGTCGCGGTACCGGGAAGCTGTTTTTGGCTTTTGCCGTTTAATTTTTTCCATTATTTACAACAACCACTCAGCGGCAGGGGGCGGGTTGAAACTGAAGTTGTGTAAAAAATCCTGTGTATAACTTATCATTATTTAATCGTTTGGTAATTTATTGGAGAATAAAAATCCCCTAGATTTGAATTTCTTCAAAGTCACAATACCTCCCTGTAAGATCAGTTTTGCGGATGTTTTAATCCGCTATCTATCATTTATCATTTAATGTTTAGTATGACAAAAAATCTACTTAAAGTACTTGCTGTTTTATTACTGGCCTTTAATGCTGTGACCGGATTGTCACAGAGCTTTACGGCCACCTATCCTTTTACCTCAGTTACGACTACATCCGGTACTACCGATCCCACTACTTCACCAACTGCAACAGGGGTTAGTTTCGGGAGTTTTAGTGCTGTGGGTACGCCCGCCAACGCGAATGCGGGTAGCCGGTTCAGTTTTACTGACTGGCCGCTGGGCGCAACAAATGGCGTGGATGTTTTTACAGGTGCAATTAATCTTGCAAAGTACTATGAGGTTACACTTACGCCACAGTCGGGTTTTACATTAGACCTCGCATCTATTAAATTCACTTTGCAGCGTTCAGGTACAGGTATACGGCAGTATGCCGTCCGCTCAAGTATTGATGGATATGTGAATAACCTTGCGGCAAGCATAGCCCCGACAAATGCCAATCTGCAGGCAGTTGCTGGCAATATCTTTCAGGTAAGTGATGGTGCTACCACTGCTCAAACAGGCAGCACGGTTACATTATCGGGTTTTACTGCGTTGAGCACGGCAGTGACATTCCGGTTTTATGCCTGGAATGCGGAAATGACTGGTGGAACATTCAGTATCGACGATGTGGTCTTTGCTGGTACTGCAAATAGCACAGGCACTCCGGTACCGGCGATTGCCGTCAATCCCTCTGTTCTGTCTTTTCCTCCTACTATTATTAATACCGTATCTGCATCGCAGACGTATGTGCTTACAGCAGCAAACCTTACAGACCCGGTGCTCATAGCAGTTCCTACTCCGTTTCTTATTTCTGCTACTGAACTCGGTACTTATACAACAGGGTTAAGTTTTACGCCTGCTGAATTAGCAGCGCCTGTAACACTATATGTAAAATTTGCGCCTACCTCTGCAGGTTTATTCACAGGCGACTCGATTGCAAACAGCACGATCGGCGCCTTTGATATGGAAGGAGTATATGTTTCCGGTGAAGGAATAGATCCTGCAGGGCCTGCGCTGACAGTTGATCAAACCACTCTTGCATTTGCCGCTACCGGTGTTGGAGCCAGTTCCGCCTCATCTTCTTATATACTCACCGCGAATAATTTGACTACCGACGTAACAGTTTCTACTACGGGGAACTTTACAATATCTACTGATAATACCAGTTTCAGCAGTTCTTTGAATATTGTCCGAACAGATCCTGCACTTGCGACAGGTAAAACCATTTATGTACGATTTGCTCCCGCGACGCCAGGCGCACTTGTGGGCACGGTAAAAAATGAAAGCACAGGCGCGTTAGCCAGGACGATCAATGTATCAGGTACAGGTCTTAGTCTTATTGATATTGGCGCAGCTACCTCCCCTTATGTGCAGAACTTTAATGCTATTGGCAGTGGTCTGCCATTGGGGCTTTCAGTACGTACGGGTGCAACAGCATCTGTATTGGGAACCACAGCTGTCTATAATGCCGCTCCTTCCACCTGGGCTGCAACCAGTGGCGCTTTCAAAAATTTTGCTTCAGGTAATAATGACCAGGGCGATCCGCAAAATACATCCACCGACAGGGCAATAGGGGTGAGGCAGATTGGTTCATTTGGAGATCCTGGCGCATCTTTTGTTTTCCAGGTAGCCAATACAACGGGCAAGATCAATTTTACACTTGACTTTAAGCTACAGTCACTCGATGCCTCCAGTGCACGCTCCACGGTATGGCGGGTAGATTATGGACTAGGAATAAATCCATCCTCATTCATCATAGCTGCAACTACAGGGAACCTGGTCACTGGCGGCAATATCTATAGTAACAATTCCATTCATGTTGATTTTGGTAATGCATTGGATAATTTGGCGGACATTGTTACCATCCGTGTTTCAGCCATTAGTAGTTCTACTGGCTCGGGCAGCAGGGCCAGCACTGGTATCGATGATCTTAATCTTTCATGGGAAGATCCATCCGCTAAAACGATCAGCTTAAACACAACAGCTGTAAATTTTGTGACCACGAATACAGGCGCTTCCTCTGTATCAACATATACCATCGTAAAACAAACAAATCTTGATCAGCCGGTCATTGTTACAGCTACTGCTCCGTTTACAGTGTCTGAGGATGGTATAACATACGGTGCTTCGATTTCAATTCCCCAGGGCGATGCATTTAACAAAACGGTCTATGTAAAATTCTCTCCCGTGTCAGTTGGTGTATTCAACGGTACTGTAACCAATACTAGCGCCGGGGCTATTGCAAAAACAGTGAAGCTGTCTGCCGAATCAATTGATCCGGCAGCATTAGCTTTTAAGTTCAATACCTGTAGTATCAGCAGTATACCCGGCTCAGGTTTTTTATCCATTAATGTTACTGGTGCTCAGAAATGGGGTTGTAGCCAATATGGAAGAACAAGTACCAACGGCGTAGATGTAAACGGGTTTTCGGGTGGCGCTGCGCAAACAAATGATGCGTGGTTGATATCGCCGGCCATAAACCTGAATGGCATTGTAAATATACCTGTACTCAGCTTTTATAGTCGTGGAGAATTCACAGGAAACAAACTACAACTGTATGTTTCTACTGCTTATGATGGTAGTAGCATACCTGTCTTAAGTGACTGGACAGAATTAAATGGAAATTTTCCAACTCCTTCAGGCAGCGCTACTACAGCGTGGACACTGTCTGATAATATTGATCTCACACCATATAAAGCTGCGGCAAAAATATACCTTGCCTTTAGGTATACTTCATCAACGGCATCGGCAGCGCGCTGGTCTGTGGATGATATTGCAATAACAGATCAGACAAGCCTGATTTCGGCCAACCCGAACATGCTGAGTTTTGGAGAAGTTTCTGTAGGTGCCAGTTCTGCAAGCCAGTCAATTGATTTCAGAGCGCTGGGCAGTGTTGATATTACCTTAACACCTCCTTCGGGGTATGAACTTTCCACAGACGGTGTAATATTTACTCCGGGTGCCATCGTCATTAACCAGGCTACAGCAGCAGCGGGAACCACAATACATGTACGGTTTACTCCCGTTTCGAAGGCACTTAAAGTGGAGGGTAGTGTTATTGCCTCGGCATCGGGTTTAAATAAAATGGCTGTTTCATTAACCGGTTCATCTTATCCAAAATCGGAAACATTTGATGCTGCCTGTTATAATATCAGTTTCTTTGGTTCCAACTCAAATAATAATGCAACTCCATCAGAAATAGCTATCCAGGTTGCCAATGTTTCAACAGTAATGCAGCGACTGAATATGGACGTCATCGGTATTGAAGAAATGTCGAATGATAATGCACTTACCCAATTGGTGGCTAATCTGCCGGGCTATGCTTCTGTAATGTCAAACAGGTGGTCTTATTCTTTCGATCCGCCAGACCCTGATTTTCCTCCACAAAAGATCGGGTTCATTTACAATACATCTACCATGACCTTATCCGCTACAGAACCTCCGCGTGTAATGTTTGAAAGCATGTACGACAGCGCAAGACTTAATCTTCCTGGTCACCGCCTTACAGATTATCCAACCGGTCAGCCTTCCAGTTTCTGGGCTTCAGGCAGGTTACCGTATATGGCTACCTTCAATGCAACCATTAATGGAGAAACCAGAAAAGTACGGCTCATTGTCCTTCATGGTAAATCCGGTGGTAATGAAGATGGATATATCCGCAGGCAATACGATGTAAAATTATTAAAGGATTCTCTTGACGCATACTATGCCAATGACAATGTGATCGTACTTGGTGATTATAACGACAGGATGGTGACTTCTATCTATGCAGGCAACCCCAGCTCTTATTTGCCTTTTATAAACGATAATGTAAATTACAATATTCTTACGCTTCCGCTCGACCAGGCCGGTCGTACCAGCTTCCCTACCGGAACAGGTATGATCGACCATATCACGGTATCCAATGAAATGGTACCTGAGTATATATCAACTTCAACAGATATTGAGGATGCAAGAACCTATATACCGGGTTACAGCGCTACTACAGGTTCGGATCACCTGCCTGTATTTGCAAGATTCAGTTTTCAAAGTATTCCATTGCCGGTACGGTTAACCGAGTTCAATGCTACCCCGGTAAATAATACAGTAGTGATTAGCTGGACTACAGCAGCAGAATTAAACAACAGCCATTTCATAGTGGAAAGATCTGCGGGCGGCGTAAATAACTTTATGCAGATAGGACGTGTAAATGGAAATGGGAATACCAGTACTATCATAAACTATAGCCTGGTTGACCAGTCCCCGGTTGCAGGTAACAATTATTACCGGTTGAAACAGGTAGATATCGATGGAAGGATCGAATACTCGGATGTAGTGTTAGTTAGATTTGGAACTGCGACCGTTAATAAACTGCTTGTTTATCCTAACCCTGTCAGTAATCATGTAACCCTGAACCTGAATGGTAGCAGGAGTAGTTATACCATGAAAGTAAATGCTGCTGATGGCAGCTTATTATTCCAGTCGAAAGGCACCGTTAGTCAACTCAATACGATACTGAATAATCGTATTGCAGCCATGCGTAATGGTGTTTATATCCTGCAGTTAACTAATGAGGGAGAAGTATATACGAGTAAGTTGATAAAACAATAAACAATAGCAGGTACATTGTTAACCCGTCACGCTTAACAAACGTGACGGGTTTTTTATTCGCTACGCCTGCAATCGATCACACGCATCTGCAGATTTTTCTCCCCGTTCCATTCGTTCTCATCAATTTTAAAAACAACATCAACGGGTTGATTACCCTGCAGAAGAGTGATCTTGTCTGCCATCCCAAAACCAATACCGGTAAGCACAGTTCCATTTTGTCTCAGGGAAAAACGCAGATGTTGTTCTTTCACCACTTTTGAATAACCTGTATCGGTCAGGTTTTTCGCAATAAAAAGTGGACGAAGATTTTCCGGTCCGAATGGTTCCATCTGTGAAAGAATATTGTAGAAGGGCCATTTAATGGCATTGAGTGTGATCTCCGCATCGATCACGATTTCGGGGATCAAGAGGTCGGGATGAATGGTTGCGGCCACGATCTCTTCGAATTTATCGCGAAATGCATTTACCTTATCAATTTCCAATGTCATGCCTGCCGCCGCGAAATGACCACCATAACCAAGCAGGTGTTCTTTACAGGCATGTATGGCCTCGTATAAATTAAACCCGGGAACACTACGGGCGCTGCCCGCTGCATAGTCTCCTGATTGAGTAAGTACGATGGTAGGACGGTAATGATGTTCTATCAATCTCGATGCAACAATGCCAACTACGCCTTTATGCCAATGATGCTGAAATACGACGGTAGACTTTCTTGTTATCCATTCTTCATTGCCAGCTATCAGTGCAAGCGCTTCTTCCGTTATCGAAGCATCTGCTTCTTTCCTGTTGGTATTATCGGTATGCAATAGTTCAGCATAACCGAGGGCTTCTTCATAAGTCTCTGAAATGAATAGTTGTACTGCTTTTTTAGCGTCATCCATGCGGCCGGCCGCGTTTACCCTTGGCGCGATCATGAAGACAAGATTGTTGATCTGTATCTCTTTGACCAGCCCGGTTAACTGTGCCAGCGCTTTTATTCCGTTGTTAGGATGTTCATTTACCCGTTTCAGGCCATAATAGGCGAGGATCCGGTTTTCACCCGTCATAGGTACTATATCAGCTGCAATAGCGGTAGCTACCAGGTCAAGGTATTCGAAAGCAGTATCTTCAGGGACATTCAATGTTTTTGCGAGGGCTGTCATTAGTTTAAAGCCTACCCCACAGCCACAGAGTTCTTTATAAGGATAATTACAATCGACCTGTTTGGGATTTAAAATAGCCACAGCAGGAGGCAATTCATTATCGGGCAGATGATGATCACACACGATAAATTCGATACCGAGTTCTTTCGCATACCGGATGAGCTCCACGGATTTTATGCCACAGTCGAGGGAAATGATCAGCGTAAAACCATTTTCGCTGGCAAAATCGATCCCGGCCTTACTCACCCCGTATCCTTCCCGGTAACGATGCGGAATATAAAAATCCAATAATGAATGGAATTTTTTTAAGAAGCTATACATGCTGGCCACCGAGGTGGTTCCGTCTACATCGTAATCACCAAAAACCAGGATCTTTTCTTTATTGTCAAATGCGGTCATGATCCGATATACTGCTTTATCCATGTCTTTCATGAGCCATGGATCGTGTAGTTCTGCCAGTTCAGGTCTGAAGAATTTTTTCGCTTCCTCAAAGGTTTGAATGCCGCGTTGTGACAAGATCTTGCAGACAACCGGGTGTATGTTCAATGACTTTTGCAGTGATGTAGTGACAGCTGTATCGTCCTGTATTATTTTCCACCTTTTCTCCATAGCCTACTCTGGTTAAATGCCCGCTCATTGATTGTTAGCACTTCAATAAGCCTGTTAATACTTTCTGTCCGTAACGTATAGTACCAGGTCCTCTAACCCTTTACGGACCGGGGTTTCAGGGAATTCATGCAGTATGTCAAGCGCTTCTTTTTTGTACGCATTCATCTTTTCTGTTGCATATTTTATTCCCCCGGCTTTTTCTACCTGGGCGATCACCCAACTCACTTTTTCTTTATCCTGGTTCTTATTCTTTAAAATATAGATGATCTCCCTTCTTGTTTTTTTATCAATATTGCTCAGCGTATAGATAAGAGGAAGGGTCAGTTTTTTTTCCTTGATATCATTTCCTGTTGGCTTACCGATATTGTCGCTGGTGTAATCGAAAAGGTCGTCTTTTATCTGGAAAGCGATACCGGTTTTTTCACCAAATAATCGCATTTTTTCTGTCAGCACTTCGTCATTGCTGGTGGCCCAGGCCCCGGCCGAGCAGGCGGAGGCAAGCAGGGAAGCTGTTTTATTGCGGATGATTTCGAAATAAATATCTTCCCGGAGATTCAGCGATCTGGCCTTTTCAATCTGTAATAACTCGCCTTCGCTCATTTTTCTTACCGCATCGGAAATAATATGCAGCACCCGGTAGTCATTATTGTCGAGGGATAACAAAAAGCCTTTTGCGAGCAAATAATCGCCGATCAGCACGGTTGCCTTGGCTTTCCAGAGCGCGTACACGGAAAAAAATCCCCGTCTTTCTGTGGCATCGTCTACAACGTCGTCATGGATCAGGGTGGCCGTGTGTAACAATTCAACAAGGGAGGCTGCCCGGTAACCGGCTTCGTTTACCTCACCGAACAATTTGGCAGAAAGCAGTACGAACATGGGCCGCAGCTGTTTTCCCTTCCGTTTTACGATGTATCGCATGATGCGATCGAGCAGGGGAGTCTGGCTTTTTACCGCCTCTTTGAACCTCAATTCAAAGACTTTTAATTCACTTTCTATCAGATGGGTTGGTAATTGCATATAAAGTGGGCAATTTACGCCTCAAAAAATAAATGGTTACTAATGCAACAAAAGGGTCGCTTTTTTTGACTAAGTGGTTGAAAATAACTGCAAAATGTCAGAAATAATAATTTTAAAAATTTGGTAATTAAGCTTCATACCATATTTTTGCGTTTTATTAGCATTTTGTTTTTCGTCAATCTTAATCCTTAGTTATGGTAAGCAAAAAGTACATTTTCCTTGCAGGTATATTCTGCCTGCTGGCTTCATACAGTTTCGCTCAGGCGGGAAGTTATGATGTCACGGATTCATCCGTTGTCCCCTCTAAACGTATGCCTCAGCATACCGAATTCTTAAATGGAACCTATAATTTCCCCGCAAAACCACGCAATCAGTGGGAAATCGGTGTGAAATATGGACTTTTCCAAGTTGGAGGAGACGTTCCTGCGACTTTTTTAACTGCACCCAACTTCGGTGTTCACGTTAGAAAAGCATTTGGTTATATATTCTCCCTGCGTGCGGAGTACATTTATGGAACTGGTAAAGGCCTCGACTGGTTGTCGAATGCCAACTATGCAAAAAATGATGCATGGACAAGTAATGGCTATTCTGCGCCTACAAGACTGAACAGTGGTGTGATCGCTTACACCCGTCCAGGTGCTACGGCTGCTGAAGAAGTTTATTACAATTACAAAACACGTGTGCAGGATCTTTCTCTTCAAGGTGTTTTCACTTTGAACAACATCCGTTTCCACAAAAGCAAGACCGGCGTTAGTTTCTATGTATTCGGCGGTGTTGGTGGAACTATCTACGATGTGAGAGTGAATGCAAAGAACGAAAACGACCTGCGTTATAATTTCAGCACTATCTCAGGTAACGTGTACAAAAACAGGAAAGATACCCGCAAGGCGTTGAAAGACCTGATGGATGACACTTATGAGTCTGCCGGTGAATCACAAGGCACTCGTCGTCCAAGATTATTTGGCGATACATTCAAACCTACCGGAACTGTAGGTGCTGGTGTTGCATTTAAA
The DNA here is from genome assembly GCA_964528095.1 of uncultured Terrimonas sp. GTDB lineage: Bacteria > Bacteroidota > Bacteroidia > Chitinophagales > Chitinophagaceae > CAZGSG01. The sequence goes on along the minus strand of CAZGSG010000186.1, from coordinate 2,199 downwards.
TTGAGTAATCGTTTCAACCTCGCAATTGAAGACAGGATCACAATGACCGGCGATGATCTTCTTGATGGTCAGCGCTGGCAGGAACATGCTTACGGTGACGCTGTGCTGACCCGTAGCTTTGATACCTACAACTTCCTTTCTGTAGGATTGAATTATAATATCGGATCTAAATCTGTTGAACCTCTTTGGTGGCTCAATCCTTTGGATTATGCATATCAGGAGATCCGCAAGCCAAAGAACATGATCTTACCAAAACCAGTATTGCCTGATAGCGATGGTGATGGTGTGACTGACCAGTTTGACCGTGAACAAACACCTGCTGGTGTTCCTGTTGACTCACATGGTGTAAGTCTTGATACTGATGGAGATGGTGTTCCTGACGCGAAGGATAAAGAATTGATCACTCCAACATATTGCCAGCCTGTTGATGCGGATGGTGTAGGTAAATGCCCATGCCCTGCTGAAGAGTGCTTTGAGAAGTATGTAAAAGCTGGTAATGCCGGTGATTGTGCTACAACTCTTGGCGCATTACCAAGTATCTCTTTCAAATCAGGTTCTAACCTCCTGGATGCTGATGCGAAAGCTGTACTGGCCACTGTTGCTGCAAGACTGCGTAACAGTCCTGAATGTAAAGTAGTAGTAGCTGGTTACGGTTCTTCAACTAAGAAAGAACAACAATTAAGCTGGGATCACGTAAACAAGGTAATTACTTACCTCGTTGAACAGGAAGGTATCAGTTCTGATCGTTTCATCTTTAAATATGGTGAAGATGGTCCGGTTGATACAGTTGATTTACGTGGTGCAACAAGTGGTGAAGAAGGACCAAACACAGTAGCTCCTCCTCATCCTAACTTACGTAAGAAATAAGAGTTTGATGATTACTTTTTGCTGATAGACAGACCCTCCCTGTAAAGGGAGGGTTTTTTTTGGCTAAGAGGAAAAGGGGAGAAAGAGAAGAAAGACAAAGTGGAAGGAGCGATTAATATTTCTTAACATCTCATTATTAGTTAGTTATATTGTCTTTTTTGGTTTATTGAAGAGAGATGAAATGATAGAATAGGTATAAACCCTGGGCTGCTTTATCAAAATCTTAACTGACCTGTTTTTGCTGCTTATCTTTTTTATGTAAGATTTGCCCGTATCTATTAACTTTGCACACCTTTATGCGTTTTGCACCTTTACTTATAGCGATCTTTTTTCTTGGCAGTTGCAGTAAGAGCATCAATAAGATCCTGAAAAATCCTGATCCGGAATTCAAGCTCCGGATGGCCGAAAAGTATTTCGTACAAAAGAAATATAACAAGGCCCAGGTCTTATACGAGGACGTAATGCCTTTTTATAAGACCCGTAGCGAATTCCAGGACATTTATTACAAGTATGCCTATTGTGCTTACAACCAGGCTGACTATATGAATGCGGAGAACCTCTTCAAGAGTTTCCTGGAGATATTTCCAAATAGCCCCAAAGCTGAGGAAATGGATTACATGCGGGCTTATTCCTTTTTTAAACAATCACCTAAGCCCGAACTTGACCAGACCAATACCCTGAAAACAATCGGTATGATGCAGGTGTTTATTAATACGCACCCTGGTTCTGAAAGAAATAAGGAAGCATTTGGTATTATTGATATCTGCAGGGCTAAATTGGAAACCAAGGATTACAAAAGCGCCAAGCTTTATTACGATATGGGCCAGTTTCGTGCGGCGGGAGTTTCTTTTACCGCTCTATTGAGCAGTTACCCTGAATCGCTAAAAGGCGATGAATACAAGTTAATGATTATAAAGTCATATTTTCACTACGCAGAATTGAGTGTGGAAGAAAAAAAAGCGGAGCGTTTTGAACAGGTGATAGAGGAATACCAGGATTTTGTAGACCGTTTTCCTGATAGCAAATTGCGTAAAGAGGCAGAAGATCTGAAGAATTTATCTCAAACTAATATTAAAAACTTAACCAATGAGCAAGTTAAGACGTCAGCTTAGTGCTGGTATCACCAATAATGTAGAAACCAAGAGCCTGAATGATATCAAGGCAAAGACTGGTAATGTGTATGAGTCTATTGCCATCATTGGCAAAAGGGCCAACCAGATCAATATTTCCCTGAAGGAAGAATTGCACAACAAACTGGATGAATTTGCAAGTCATACAGACAGCCTGGAAGAAATTCATGAAAATAAGGAGCAGATCGAGATCAGTCGTGCT
>CAZGSG010000185.1:8284-11523 GCA_964528095.1 uncultured Terrimonas sp. | reverse complement strand
ATGCAATCGTCCATTACCGGATTACAGAGCGGTGAAATAAAATTAGGGATCGACTTCAGACCCGCTACAGTAACGTCATATGGGATAGGCAACACCAATCGTGTTTATGTGATCAATACGCAAACAGGTGCGGCCGGGGCTATCGGCGCGGCTGCCTTTACACCCGCGATCAGTGGTACCGCAATTGGTTTGGATTTTAATCCAACAGTGGACAGGATGCGTCTGGTTACTTCTTCCGGACAAAATCTCCGGCTGAATCCCGAGACAGGTACTGTTGCTGCAACCGATGGTGCACTCAATGGTGTCACCAATCCGAATGTTACAGCAGCTGCTTATACGATGAACCGTGCCGGCGCTGCAACAACTGTTTTGTTTGTGATCGATATCACTACAGATAAACTATACAAACAAGATCCGCCAAACGATGGTAAATTAATGGAAGTAGGCAGTATTGGCTTTGATGTGGAACAGGCGGGCGATTTTGATATCAGTCCCGATGGAATGAATGCACTGGCGGCCTTAAAAACCGGTGGCAAAACAAATTTATACAGTATTAACCTTACTACTGGCAAAGCCACTAAAATTGCAAATGAATTTGCGGGTACCATTATTAGTATAGCTATACCTACTGAACCTGTTGCCTATGCCATCAGCGGCAATAATGAACTGGTTATTTTTAACCCGCTCAACCCGGCACCGGTTAATAAATCTATCACCGGGTTGTTAGCGGGAGAAACACTATTGGGACTTGATTTTCGTCCGGTAAACGGGCAACTGTATGCATTGGGTAGTACCAGCAGGTTATATACGATCAATGCTTCGTCCGGCGCAGCTGTTGTTGTGGGCACAGCGCCATTGACAACCTTATTATCGGGCACTGATTTTGGATTCGATTTTAATCCGACAGTTGACCGCATACGGGTGGTTAGCAATACAGGACAGAACCTGCGGTTAAATCCGAATGATGGTTTGCTGGCAGCGGTCGATGGCAATTTATCACCAGGTACTCCTTCCGTGACTGCAGCTGCTTACACCAATAACTTTGCAGGTGCGACGACAACCGTATTGTTTGATATCGACACGCAAACAGGCCGCCTGTACAAACAAGATCCGCCGAATACAGGTACACTTGTTGACGTTGGACCGTTGGGTGTTACTACAACTGCTGCCAATGGTTTTGATATCGGCAGTACCAGTGGTACGGCCTATGCGTTGTTGACTGTTGCTGGTATAACGAAGATATATACGATCAACCTGGCCACGGGTGCCGCTACGGCAGGCGCTACCCTGTCTGGCACAATAAAAGCGTTTACCCTGGGTCTGGGATTTTAAATGGTAGGATAAGAGACCGCATTCATTTTTTGGATGCGGTCTTTGTTTTGTATCTGCGCGTATCCTTCCGCAATACTGAAAACCTGCCGCATCAACTGTTGACCAGCTTTTATCAATGTCAGTGCCCTATAGTTTGCGCTCACATTTGTCATTGATATGCAAGACACTTAAAAGCTGATCTTAATACATCTGCAAACTTGCTGCTTTCTATTGAATAACTTTTTAGTTTGTTCAGACTCAGCAAATGGACCAAATAGAAAAGATCCCAGTCTCTGTCTGAAACTGGTTATAGTCAGATGGCATGGGAATTTGTTTATAGTAAATTTATAAGGGAGGCATCCTTGTATTGTTATAAGTGTATCCCATTAAAACATGGGGAATGTTATTGAATATCTTTTACAATAACTTTCTAACGCGGATAATATACTAATAAATACCCTTAGCGGTTTAAATTAAATATAACTACATTGTGTTACAATTTAAAATCCAGGTTCAGTTGGTTAAACCACTGAAACGCACTAAACCAAATCCATGAAAAAACTCTACTCGTTTTTGTTGTTTTCCCTTTTATTTACCCCATCTCTTTTTTCCCAGACCCTTTCACCCAGCTCTTATATAACGAACGGGTCAGTGACTTCTATTGTTCAGAACGGCGGTATCATGTATATAGCCGGATCTTTTACTTTCATTGGCCCTAATGCTCCTTACGGTTGTATACTCGATGCGGTGTCAGGTGCAGCAAATACTGCATCTGCAAGACCAAATAATACAGTTATGGCATCAGCGCCTGACGGCAACGGAGGCTGGTATATAGGTGGCAACTTTACACAGGTAGACGGCCAGGCAAGGAATTACATAGCCCGGATCAATGCGGACGGTAGTCTGAATGCCTGGAATCCCAACGCGAACAATGTTGTTAACTCAATAACGATAGATGGAAGCAATGTATATGCTGGAGGCAGTTTTACTTCCATAGGAGGACAAACGAGAAATAATATTGTCGCATTGGATTCTACCACCGGCCTGGCAACTGCCTGGGACCCGAACGCCAGCGGTGTGGTTAATTGTATAGTGGTCAATAGCGGCACCGTATATGTGGGAGGTGCTTTTACCTCAATAGGTGGGCAAACAAGAAACAGGATCGCGGCGTTGGATGCGACCACCGGATCAGCAACCGCCTGGAACCCGAATGCAAGTGACATTGTTGTGTCACTCACGCTAAGTGGAACCACGGCCTATGCAGGAGGGGCATTTACATCAATAGGAGGGCAGACACGAAACAGGATCGCTGCATTGGATCTGACAACCGGATTAGCTGCAGCCTGGAACCCGAATGCCAATAACAATGTGAATTCGATAGCAGTATACGGCAGCACAATATATGTTGGCGGGGCTTTTCTAAATATTGGAGGGCAGGCAAAGTCGTATATTGCTGCCCTGGATGCGACTACAGGGTTAGCTACAGCCTGGAGCCCGGCTGGCGGGAATGTGGTGAATACACTCGGCATAATTGGCAGCACGCTGTATGTAGGTGGAACATTTGGTTCCATGGCGGGAATAGTAAAAAACAGGATGGCGGCTTTTGATCTGTCTACAGGACTGCTTACAGCGTTCAATTCGCCTGCCACCAGCAACGTGAATACGATAGCTGTAAATAGCAGTACTATCTATGCCGGAGGTAGTTTTAATTCCATAGGAGGACAGATAAGAAACAGGATCGCGGCTTTCGATGCTGTCACCGGCGTAGTCACCGCCTGGAATCCGAATGCAAGCGGCTCTGTCGTTTATTCAATAGCAGTGGACGGAAGTACTGTATATGCGGCAGGCGATTTTACAACGATAGGTGGTCAAGCAAGAAGCAGGATCGCAGCCTTGGATGTGACAACGGGCCTGGCTACTGCCTGGAA
>CAZGSG010000185.1:0-8184 GCA_964528095.1 uncultured Terrimonas sp. | reverse complement strand
CAAGAAGCAGGATCGCAGCCTTGGATGTGACAACGGGCCTGGCTACTGCCTGGAATCCCACTTCAGGTAACGTAGTTAACATACTACTTGTAAACGGCAGTACCGTATATGCGGGCGGGAGTTTTACAACTATAGGAGGTCAGACAAGAAACAGGATCGCAGCCCTGGATGTGACAACGGGTCTGGCTACTGCCTGGAACCCGAATGCAAGCAGCACTGTCAGTTCAATAGCCATAAACGGCAGTACCGTATATGCGGGCGGGAATTTTATAACTATAGGAGGTCAGACAAGAAACAGGATCGCCGCGCTGGATGCGACTACAGGCCTTGCTACTGCCTGGAACCCGAATCCGACAGGCACTGTCACTGCTATAGCAGTAAGCGGCAGTACTGTTTATTTGGCTGGAACTTTCACTGCCATAGGCGGACAAACAAGAAATTTCCTGGCAGCCCTTGATGATGTTGCAGGATTGGCCAACAGTTGGGACCCGAATATAACAGGCTCATCGGTGACCGCAATAGGGTTAAACGGCAATACGATTACTATAGGGGGAGTTTTTACAAGCATAGGAGGACAATCAAGAGTTAATTTCGCGACTTTTAACACCAATATTTCACTGCCAGTTAACCTGGTCTCCTTCACAGCGAATACGGAAAATTCCATGGCTTCCAACGCTGCCGTTCGTTGCAACTGGAGCACTGCAACTGAAAACAACAGCGCTTATTTTATTATCGAGCGCAGCAGCAATGGAAGAAGCTTTATACCGGTGGGACAGGTAACCGCGGCAGGCAACTCACCTGATCTGAAGTCTTATAGCTATATTGATAACAACCCGCTTAAAGGAATCAGTTATTACAGGTTGAAACAAACAGACCGGGATGGCAGGTTTACCTATTCGCAGGTAGTAGTGGTAAATAACAGCAATGCGGCAACGCTTTTTACGATCTATCCCAATCCTGCAAAAGAGGAAATAACTATGGCTGTTGCAATGAGTAGCAAGCAGGATGGTGTCTACAGTATCTATGACCAGGCAGGCAAACAATGTTTGTCAGGTGCCGTTTCATTAAACAAAGGGGTGAACACGATCTCCCTGGCTGTAAGATCCCTCCGCGCGGGAATTTATATTATTCAGTTAAAAACAAGTGCAGGTGTTAAACAAAGCCAGTTTGTAAAACAGTAGCTGAACGGTTTCAATTTGTTTTCAGATTAGATTGCCGGCAATGTTTAAGTTAAAAAAGCTTTAGGAGTAATAACCTAAAGCTTTTTTGATTCAGGGGCTTCCGGGTGACACACCGCCAGACGCATCCTGATATCCGGGCACCCTGTTTGTATTAAATGATCCATGACCAGGCCCGCGATGAAACCAGGGCGGTTGCTGTTAAAAACCTGGTAGGGGAAATCTGTTTGAGCAATCCACCCGCGACCGGTTCGTAGTTCTGCGTTAATATATCTAGAACCTTTTAATAATTGGGGTAGGCTATGAAAAATATCTGCGAGTGAAAGTCGTTTATTCGCCGAACCCCGCTGAGGTATCTCCCTATTGCTGAAAAATGCGAAGCCTGTCTGTAGCATTGGCGAGGAATTTGAAGACGCATTAAAATTTTATTCCTGATCTCTTCATGTATAAGTAAAGATTTATCAGGTGGGATCTTAAGCAAGTAAACTTCACCTGGCTGAACATCCAGGTGGTAATAAAAGTAAAGCGCAGCGTCCTTTAATGGATGCTGCGCTTTTTTATGTTTGATCAGGAATTTACTACATGCCACGTAATGCACGGAAGGTTACGCTAAATCCTTTACCGGCTGGTGAGCAGTTAGGATCGGTCTGTGGATAAACAGGTCCATTGAAAGAGCCTGTGATATAAGTGCCAACAGGACCCCAGTTATCAATTGTGACACTTCCGCTGCTATAGGCCATGTGTGAAGGTGGGCCGCAATGGATATACTCACTAACAAAATTAATAGGCCTTTGATGCACTTCGCCGGATACGGAAGCTTTTGCTTTACCTGGAATGAGAAGCGAACCGCTGGGATAGTTGCCCGGTTTGTCTGCCACGATATGTAATACATAGCTCATAATGCTGGTGTCAGTTGTTGTGTGGGCATTGATAAAAATATGTCCACTTGCCTCAAAAGCCTCTGCATCCGAACAGTTGATATCCGCACCGTTAAATGAACCAATCATATAAACGTCATTCAGCAGCGTGATTTCAGCTATTAGAATTACTTGTCCTATCAGCCGCATATTGTTGGGCAGTGTTGGATCATTGATCACCATACCGCCCCTGATATCCACCTGTACGTGCGATTTTTTTCCGTGGGTGATCGGGCTGTAGGGACTAAAGGTTGCAATGAAAGGAGTTTGTTCATCAACAAGAAGAATACCCTCAGTCGCGTCCCAGTTGCTGATTGTTTCTATATATCCGTCAATATTATAATTATAGTCGGGCGTAAGAGGCGTTAGTAATTCATCTTCACGTCCGGCCCAAATACCTACTATTTCGATATCCGTGTTTTCACTGGAAGTAAGAACAGGTTTTTTTACTTTCAGTTCCAGCATGGAAGTTATGGACCAGTCACTGAAATGTTGCGTATTGAGCGTGATGGTACTGTTATTTTTATTCAGTGCCGAAGGCACGGATTTCCAGTTACCATCCGCTGTTTGATAACAGCCCATTAAAAGGTCTGAAGTACTCCCTTTGGTATCTGCTGCGTTATAATGAAAAGTAATAGTTACAGGCTTGGAAAAAGTTGTTCCCTCTGGCAAAAGCCGGTAAGCTGTATCGCCTTCAGCGGAAGGAATGGTAAGAGTGATCGGTTGTATGCTGAAATTAGTGTTTGTTGTTACTGTTCCTGCAGATACCGTAATGGTCAATTTACCATCTTCACTTGTCAGCGTGCCGCCGGACGCGCCGATCATTTTACTTATCGGGCTTCCCAGCGGAGATCCTTTTTCTGTTTTAAAAGGCTCAGGGGGCGGCCCCTCCGGTTTGTCTGGTTTGTCGTTTTTTTTGCAGGAGGCAATACTAATGATGCAGGCCCCAACGATTGCGAAGGAAGATGTGAATCTCATTCTCATAATTAAGGTTCCTGATTGTGGCGTAAACATATTCCGGCAACCAGTATTCTTGCCACTGATTTCGATGAAATGGCAAATAATCCGACCAGTCATTCTCATTTTTTTGGTCGGAAAGTATTGCGGAAAAGGATATGTTGACAGACGAGCCAAAAGTTGACCATACCCGAACTGATAAATTAATAACTTCGGTTTGTCTGCTTGCAAATTTCGTAAACCGGCCTATAAGGCCATTTACAAAGTGCTTAATCAGGATTTCACAAATACAACTGTTGCTTGCAATACGGTCGTACATTCTTTAAAGTGTAAAATTAAAACCATGACAAATCTCACTTACATCATGCCTTGTTTTATTATTGCAGATTTGGAAATTTCGGTTTCATTCTATGTTGATAAACTTGGGTTTAAAATCCGGTACATTGGTCCAGATGAAAACCCTTATTGGGCTATTGTTGGTCGCGATAATATTTCTATTAATCTTAAGGGAGTTGCTCCTGATATAAAACCTATTCCTAATCATACACGACACGAGTGGGCGCCCTGGGATGCTTATATTTCTGTTGCTGAGCCAGACATATTGTTTGAGGAATATCGTTCAAATGGCGTAACATTTAACAAAGCTATCCATGATAACAGCGATAATCTAAGAGGTTTTGAAATAAAAGATGCCGATGGGTATCTACTATTTTTTGGACGGCCCAATGCATAACAGTCTGCAAAGCCAATAATCAGCTTCGGTTTTCGTAGGTTGCTTTCTCCAATATGGTGAGTATGTCTCAGCGGAGTTTGGCGAATAAATGGAATTGATCTTAATATAGCACCGATAGCCAACCCCGATGTGTATTACGCTGCTTCAATCAGCAAAGAAGTAAACGGTTTATCCAGACATAGAACCCGCTGAGGCATTTTCTGGTTGCTGGAAAATGGAAAGCTTGTCTATAAGGTCTAAGATTTAGCCATTGCTCATTAAAAAGAGCTGTAAATATCCCATTTTTCCTCAAACAGTAACTTTTTAAACAATCGGACGTAGTACGAATATGAAATATTTGGTTATAATAGTTTCGCTTCATTTTGCCCTATCAGATATTTGTGCACAACAAACAAGAAATGCCCAATCACTCAGCAAGACAATTGACTCTATTGTACTAAATCAAAAATCCAAAGCAGATATCCCGGGACTTGCCGTTGGAGTTATAACTAATCACCAAATTGTCTACAAGAAAGCTTATGGTGTTCAAAGCCTGTCATCCCACAAGGCACTCAGTAGCAGGTCAGACTTTCACATGGCTTCTGTTTCCAAACCGTTTGCGGCAACAGCAATACTTCAACTGGTTGAGTCTGGCAAGCTAAACCTGAACAGTACAGTTTCTTTTTATCTGCCCTATTTCAAAATGAAAGATGAGCGCTACAAACAGATAACCCTCTACCATATCCTTACCCATAGTTCAGGAATTCCGGATGTGAGCAATTATGAATGGGAAAATCCGCAGAATGACGATAATGCTGCGGAACGCTATGTAAAAAGCTTTGCGCAAATGGATCTGGATTTTACACCCGGCTCCAAATTCAATTATAGTAATGCGGCCTTTGATATACTTGCTGATGTAATAGCAAAATCAGCAGGCATGTCATTTGAGGAGTATATGCATAAAAAAATTTTCACCCCGGCGGGAATGGTGAATAGCAGTTTTTCTCCTAAGGACATTTCTTCCAGCTATAAAACGTCGCCCCATATAATTGATCCTTATCTTTTGCAATCAGTAAGCAAAGTATATCCTTATAACCGGATACATGCTCCCAGTTCAACGCTACACTCAAACATAGATGACATGTTGAAATGGGCCACATTGTATTTAGATAAAGGCGCGGTCAATGGGCAGGAAATTATTAAACGGGCAACATGGGAAAATATGCTGGAATCAAAACTTGAGGTTAATGAACAATACAAAGTTTGTTTTAGTTGGTTTGAAATGAAAGTGGGAGCAAAAAAAATATATTTTCATTCAGGGGGCGATCTTGGGTACAGAACTTTTGTTGGTTTTGAACCGGAAAGCGGCATAGCCGTGGTTTTAATGGGCAACAATGACCGTTTTGACGCTGTTGATCCCGCACTTGCCATATTTAAAAGCATTATTTTAAATACCCCTTTAGCACTTGAACAAACCCCTATCTATTTAGAGTTGAGGAAATATATTTTGAAAGAAGGTATTTCGAAAGTGAAGGAAGTTTATTTTTTGGAGAAAAAACAACATCCCGGAAAATACGATTTTGGAGCAAAAAGTGTCGTTACGTTGGCTGATTGGTTATATGACCGGGGATACAAACAACAAGCAATAGATGTGCTGATCTTTTGTACAGAAATAGAGCCGGGTGTATCGCTTTGGTATGAATATACCGGAGATGTATACAGTGCGCAAGGCAACAAACAAAAGGCTTCGGAGTGGTTTCATAAGGCTTTAACGATTGACCCTTCAAAAAAAGGGATAGAACAAAAAATACATGAATTGGGTTTATAAAGCAATTTGCAACAGGCAGCGTTTTTGTAGAACTCTTGAGATCAGGCATAGCGTTCGGTTTGATCGATTTTGTATACTTGAAAAAGTGGGTTGAACTATTTTATTAAAATTGAAAAGCCTTCACCATCGGGTTGGCTATGAAAATACCTGCGATAAGAAAGTCGTTTATTCGCCAAATCCCGCTGAGGCATTTTCCGATTGCTGAAAATGGAACGCTTTTCTATAAGATCCTGAGACTTTTTATAAATATCTACTTTGTGTTAGATATGGAAGAACTTAGATAATTGCAAAGGAGAAACAACAATCTAAAACAGAAAAACCTCCCGCAAAAGGAGGTTTTCAAGTGCCCGGGACTGGATTCGAACCAGCACATCCTTGCGAACGCTGCCACCTGAAGACAGTGCGTCTACCAATTTCGCCACCCGGGCTCGGGGCGGCAAATATACTGCAATCATCCTTTGACTACAAAATTTTTGCGTGCCTTCCAGCCAATTAATTCAAAATTCAAAAGGCAAAATTCAAAACCAGTCTTCTCAGATTACATGAGCCATTTTTGAATTTTGCCTTTTGAATTTTGAATTGGTCTATGCCGACACATTAAACTCCCTCAACGCGTCATTCAGGCTGGTCTTGAGATCAGTACTTGCTTTACGCTGACCGATGATCAGTGCACAGTTTACATGGTATTCGCCGGCAGGGAATTTTTTGGCATAAGTGCCTGGGATCACCACGCTTCTTGCCGGTACCCGGCCTTTGTATTCTTTGGGTTCGCTGCCACTTACATCAATGATCTTGGTAGATTGGGTGAGTACCACATTGGCACCCAGTACCGCTTCTTTTTCCACCACTACTCCTTCCACTACGATACAGCGGCTGCCTATAAAACAACCGTCTTCAATGATCACCGGCGTTGCCTGCAATGGCTCCAGCACACCGCCAATACCCACACCTCCGCTGAGGTGCACACCTTTGCCGATCTGCGCGCAACTGCCTACAGTTGCCCAGGTATCCACCATGCTGTTCTCATCTACATAAGCGCCAATATTCACATAAGAAGGCATCAGCACCACATTTTTTGCGATATAAGCGCCATATCTTGCCACCGCGTGCGGTACTGCCCGCACACCCAGGTCCTTGTAGTTTGATTTGAGCAGCATCTTATCATAGAATTCAAATGGGCCTGTTGTCCAGGTCTGCATCGGTTGAATGCTGAAGTATAAAAGTATCGCCTGCTTCACCCATTCATTTACTACCCAGCCCTCACCATTTTCGCCGGGAGATGCTACTCTTAATCTACCCTTATCCAGCTCTTCCATCACCACTCTCACGGCATCTGCATATTTAGTTACTCTTAATAGTTCACGGGTTTCCCATGCTTCCAGTATCAGTTCTTTCATGCTGTAAAAATTTGATCCAAAATTAAAGCTAAGAGGTGAAAGGAGGAAAAGAGAAAAAAGAGGAATGGTACGGGATCTGCGGAGTAAGATGTTATTTAATACCTAAGACCGGTATACTCCTTTCTTCTCTTATTCTCGTTTGATCTCTTAGCCGTAGCTTTGGGCCCATGAATATCGGATTCGATGCCAAAAGGGCTTTTCATAACGGCACGGGGCTTGGGCATTATAGCCGTACCCTGATCAGGTCACTGGCGGAATACCATCCTTCGCATACGTATTATCTTTTTAATCCGAAGCCCGCTAAGGATTTTACCATCGTTGGTGATAATATCAAAGAGATCAGGCCTTCCGGTTTTTTTTCAAAGTTATTTTCTTCGGGTTGGCGAAGCAATTGGGTAAAAGATGATCTTATAAAAAATAAGATCAATCTGTATCACGGACTGAGTCATGAAATCCCGGTGGGTCTTCATAAAACGGGTATCCCATCTGTTGTTACGATGCATGACCTGATTCACGAACGTTACCCGGAGCAATACAAGGCCATCGATGCCAGGATCTATACCGCTAAATTCAGGTATGCCTGCGAAAATGCGGATAAAATAATTGCCATCAGCGAACAGACAAAAAAAGACCTGGTATCTTTTTATAAAACACCGGAAGAAAAAATCGTTGTTTGTTACCAGAGTTGTAATCCGGGATTTGGTTTTATGGCCAGTGAAGAAGAAAAGCAACGCGTAAAAAAACTATACAACTTACCTGAAGAGTTTTTTCTTTGTGTCGGATCTATTATTGAAAGAAAAAACCTGCTGAATATTTGTAAAGCGCTTTTTTTATTGCGCAATGAATTGAACATTCCGCTGGTGGTGATCGGAGATGGTTCAACGTATAAACAACAGGTCAAAGACTATATCAAACAGAACGGATTGGATAATAAGGTGATCTTTCTTTCAGAAAACGAAACCGCCAGGTCAAGCCCTTCATTCAGGTCTGCTGCTGATTTTCCGGCCATTTACCAGTCGGCTGTGGCCATGATCTATCCTTCTTTTTTTGAGGGTTTTGGGATACCGGTGCTCGAAGCATTGTGGAGCCGGCTGCCGGTGATCACCTCCAGTGTATCCTGTCTGCCCGAAGCCGGTGGCGATGCTGCTTATTATGTAGACCCGGGCAGTGCGGAAGAGATAGCGGCTGGAATGAA
>CAZGSG010000184.1:0-11639 GCA_964528095.1 uncultured Terrimonas sp. | reverse complement strand
ATCTGAAACGCTCCTGTAGGTTTCACCTATTCCAACAATTCCGTTCTGCAATTTTATCTCCAGGATCCATTTGGATTGAATAGCAAAATCAGTCCAGCTCGCACCCGTAAGGAATTTTTTGGCAAATGCTGAATCCTTATCTTTTACTGAATCTGAATTGAGACTGCCCGGACGCGCCGGCACTACAATTTCTGTAGCGATCACTGATTGGATAATGGTGTCTTTCATAAATTATACATCCCCGCTGTTTTGTGAATATTTAAGTGATAGCGCCCTTATATCAAAAGCAAATTCATTGAAACGTTTTTCCCAGTTATGCGCCGACTCTTCCGTATATGGATAAAATCCCTTTGCATTGCTCACGCCTTTCGCTCCGTCTGCCACCAGTTCTTCCATAAAATCCGGTGCTTCTTTTGAGTTATCCAATTCAGGGAACAGGTCTTTCATTACCGTGAGATAAGCAGGAATACCCGTGAGGTCCATAAAGCGGAAGGGCCCCGCAAAAGTGATCCAGTAACCAAAATCATTTCTGCATGCACGATCTATATCTTCATAATTTGCATAGCCATTTTTTACCAGGAAAAAAGCTTCCCGCATCATTGCATACATCAGGCGGTTGGTAATAAAACCTCGGATATCTTTTTTTACCAAAGAAGGTTCCTTACCCCAGCCCTCTGCCATTTTCATTACTTTTTCGGCATAAGCTATTTCCGATTGTTTACCACAGATGATCTCCAGGAAACGAAGTACATGTGCTGGTTCTCCCCAATGAATTCCCAGTAATCTTTCGGGGTGTAACAATCCTTCCTGTAAAATAGACACCGGAATCGCGGATGTATTACTGCCGATAATAGCAGTCGGTGACAACACGGCTTCCAATTGCCTGAATACACTCCGTTTTGCAGCCAGGTCTTCAATTATGGATTCTATGACCAGTTCACAAGGTTCCAGCAAGGTTGCGTTATCAGTAATCTGCAATCTCGCGATCACCAGTAAAGGATCTTCCTGTAACAACCCTTCATTTTTCATTTGCTCCAGGAAGCCTGCAATGCGGCTTCTGGCGCTATCGGCCTTTTCAATATGTTGCACCAGGGAGATTACCTGGTGTCCCGCCGCCAGTAAACAGGTAGCTATACTGCTGCCCATTAATCCAAGTCCAACGGTGCCAATCAGTTCTTTATTAGCCATACATCATTTCTTTAATTAACCAGCCTGTTTAATTTTTGCAATCGCGTCGATCTCTATTTTTATACCATCACACAAAACCGATTGCACGGTTGTTCTGGCAGGAAGTACTCCCGAAAAAAAAGAAGCGTATGCTGCATTGTACCTGTCAAAATCACTGATATCTGATAAATGCACTGTACACCTGGCAATATCCGCAATCGTTCCACCTGCGGCCTCTACGATCTTTTTTACATGTGATAGTGTAAGTAGTGTCTCTTCTTCTATCGTTCCTCTTACTACGTCGCCTGTTGTTAAATCAAGCGGTCCCTGCCCGCTGACAAACAACCAGTCATCGAGTAGCACACCGGCAGAATAAGCGCCGGTCACAGCCTGTTTATCGGGGTGTTTGATCTCTTTCTTCATTTTATTTATTTTCTGTAAGGTCTTCCAGGAAAGGCCAGTTTTTAAAGGAGTCTACAAACCGAAGCAGGGAAGCTACCGCATGATCAAAAAGAAATTTTCCTTTTTCGGCAGTTCCCAATTGCGGTTCGCCACTACTGCCATTGCTGGAGATGTAACGGGTCTGCTTTACCATTGAAACGCCTTTATAAGGTTCATCATCTTCCCAGGGAATGTACCCATTGCTCAATGGTCGTTTGGCACGTTCTATCCTGGACGAAAAAACTTTTTCAGGAAACAAGTGAAGCATCAAGCTGGTTTCATATTCGCAGGCATGACTAAGTGCTGGTGTTTGCATAGCGGGATTGCCGGCAAAATAATCGCTGGCCAATTCCCAATATGTAGCCATCACAATATTCGGATTAAGTGTGCTGTCATGTTTATTGGACAGTACGGCTAGCGCCTGCTTTAACGGTGTGATATTGCCGCCATGACCATTCAGCAGGATAATACGCCGGAAACCATTTTGCAACAGGCTGTCCACTAATTGCACGATCACCTGTGTATAGGTTTCTGCTGATATGCTTAATGTGCCGCCTAATGACAGGTGATGATGACTGGATCCAAAAGGCAACGTGGGGCACAAAAGAATATCTTCAGTATTAGCTGCCTCCGCTCCCTGGGCAACGCGGGATACAAGATCCGTATCTGTAGAAATACTCAAATGTGGCCCGTGTTGCTCAATAGCTCCCAGCGGAAGTATGATCACTTTGTTCATGACAGAATTAGTTATGTCCTGGGCACTGCTAACAGTGTATAGCATAATTAACGTTTACGAGTAATAAAATTATTGGTTGACGGGGATGGAATATTCTGTTTATTGATTGAATTCATATACTTTTTTAACAAATTGAAGATCTGGAAAATATAGCGCATAAATCACAAATTACGATTCATTAGTAACTGATTAGAAGTAAACACTTACCAGGCAACGCTAATTCGCTGATGTTAATTTTTAATTATTTAATGTATATTTATATACTTTATAAACTATTATTGAAAACCTTTATTCTCTTTTTGTTAAAATAATAGATGAAACCACAACTTCATAAATTACCGGTTGACAGCGATGCCTCTTTCCTGTACAAAACCCTGGATTGTCCTTACTTTGGAAATCCCTGGCATTTTCATAAGGAATTCGAACTGGTACTGATCGATAAAAGCAGCGGAACAAGGTTTATTGGCGACAATGTATGTCAATTTGAAGACGGCGATCTTTGTATAATCGGCTCCAATATTCCACACCTGTACAGGAACGAAGAAGAATATTACGCCAAAAACAGCAAACTAAAAGCAAAGTCCATTTTTATCCATTTTACCAAAGATTTCCTGGGGCATCATTTCTTTGATATACCGGAAATGAAACTGGTGAACAGGCTATTGCAAAATCATTCTCTTGCCTTTGATATTCAGGGAGAAACAAAAAAAAATGTAACAGAAAGATTGTATAAAATGAAAGACGAAGGCCCTGCTCAACGGCTTCTTTCACTCCTGGAAATCTTAATAAAATTATCACATAGCAATGAGCTGATTCCTTTACTTTCTACCGGCTTCTCTGCCAATACAACCGGGGATTCGGAGAAGATAAATATGGCTTTTCAATTTATTATGAAGCGATATACAGAAGAAATATATATACACGATATCGCGTCTAAATTAAATATGAGCGTACCCGCATTTTCACGTTATTTCAAACACCATACCCGTAAAACCTTTTCGGATTTTGTTACAGAGATACGCATCGGCCATTCCTGCAAAATGCTGATGGAAAACAATTACAGCATTTCAGAGATCAGTTATCAAAGCGGGTTTGATAATCTTTCTAATTTTTACAGGCATTTTAAAAAGATAACGGGTATCATCCCGAAAGAGTATAGAAGTCGTTTTTTGAAAACAATCGATTAAAAGTCAAAATGCAAAATTAAAAATTAAAAAATGAAGTACTATAGCAGTCAGCGTACTCTTTTTTTGAATTTTGCATTTTTAATTTTCTTGTGCCTTATTGAATGCCTCCACAATAGCCGCATGAGAGCGAAGCGCATTGGAAGGTAAAGGATTGTCTTTATTAAACACATGCAAATCCTTATTCTCCACGATGGTGATTTTTTCTTCGTTGATGCGTCCATCCTTTGCCTGTATGGCTTTCAGGTTTAGCCCAAGCGCATTGGCAAAAAACTTGTATACGGGTTCTCTTTTGGAGATGCCATAGTCATGTTTTTCATCAGGCAGGTACACACTTTCAACATTTTGTGACTTACCATAATAACCATAAATTTTCTGCAGGTAAGGATAGTCTGTCCCCTGCACATATCTTGTCCAGTCATCACCATCTGATACCACAATTAATGGCTTTGGTGCTATCAGCGCGGCAATCTCTGTATTGTTAGTACTGCGTCCATTACAATCCGCATGAATAGGCAACCCGCTTTCACAAGGGCATCCACCATAAAAGCTGGCTCCTACCATTACCACGGGCGCGCTTACTGTTACGCGTTCATCCAATGCTGCCAGCAAAAAGGTCTGAGTTCCTCCGCCTGATGCACCGGTTACGCCTACGCGTTTAGGGTCCGCGCCTGGTAAGGAAAGCAGGAAGTCGAGCGAGCGGATACTATTCCATGTTTGGATCGCAGCCGCGAAACCTGTTTCATGAAAAGACATTCCGCCGGTCATTAACGCTGATTCACCCCAGGCATACATATCATAACTTAATGCGATCGCCCCCATTTTCGCAAAAGCAGCACAACGGTATTGCATATCCGCACGGTATCGTCCGCTGTCTTTTGCAAGCGATGGCTCCTGTTCGTTATAAAAATGCCCCTGGGGATTCAGGATCACCGGGCAAGAGCCCTTTACGCCAACAGGCCGGTACAAAGTGCCGGTAACAAAATAACCCGGTATACTTTCGAATGCCACATTCTCCGTAGTATATCCATCAAATATTTTTTTCTTGCTCAATACAGCGTTCAATGGGGTTCTATTGGTGAAATTGCGTATCCCCAGTGCAGCCGCTATACATTTTTTTAATTCTTCTTTTCGTTTATCAAACGTTGCGGCATCTGGATATGCAGCCAGTAAGGCATTGAGGTGTTCTTTGGCAGCCGCATCCGTTCTGCGATAATACTCATAAGAACTAACGGTATAATGATCTTTACTGGTTTGTTTATATACCAGGTCCAGCGGTTTAAGAATATTATCAAGCGTAGTAGCCAGCTGTTCTGTAAAACGCCAGTCGGCATATTCCACTTTTTTATCTTTTAATCCATCTTCCAACTGGATATCGATATTGAATTTCTTCTGTACTTTTTCCAATACGGCAACCAGGTCCTGCCGGTAAGTATCCGCTGAGGATTGTGCATTTGCTACCAGAACAGGTAACAGGCATGCAATAAAAAAATAACCGTGTAAATAAAAACGGGATACGCGCAATCTATATATTGACATAATGAACTATTGTATGTGTTTAATAAAAGTATCAGGTATGCCAGGGGCCGGTGATCGCAAGCGTTAGCCCGGGGCTTTGAATATTTACAAATAGCGTTTTGCCTGAAGGGGAAAATACAGGCCCGGCAAATTCCGAATCACGATAGCCGATATTCTGCGCAATGATATACGCTTTGCCGGCTGGCGTAATACCGATGATGCGGGCATCGTTACTGTCTTCGCAGATCACTACATCTCCCCATGGAGCTACAGTAATATTATCACAATAACGGAATGTATCATTACTCCTGGATTCGATAAAAAGTTCCAATTTGCCAGGTGCATCTTTTTCACGCGACTGTCCTTCATAAGGGCTTGGTATATACCGGAAGATCTGCCCGTTGTTAATCGAGCCACCTGAACTGCAGGTAAAGAATAACTCGCCTTTACCATATACCATTCCTTCGCCAGAAGAAAATATAGCTGCCCCTTTTTGATGGCCTCTTAAACGAAGATCATTGTCAGGAGCTTCTACATCATCCAGGTCGATCCAGGAAACATCAAACTTCTTTCCCTCGGGTAACCGATCCTTATAATCTTTATAGTTCCGTGTATCACCGCTTTTCCATTCATTGATCACAAGACATTGCAGTTTACCACCTTTATGCAATGAGCCCGGGGTATCGGGCAAAAAGCGGTAAAACAAACCTTCACCCTCGTCTTCCGTTTGATAAACAATACCGGTATCGGGGTGAACAGCTGCCGATTCATGCACAAAACGTCCCATTGCTCTCAATGGCAAAGGATCTGTAATACCTATTGATGCAGTAGCCGGAACTTCAAAATTATATCCATGGTCTTTTTCCAGTTCCTTCGCTCCTGTTCCTTTTTTATCAGCTGTTTCTTCACAGGTGATCCATGTATTCCAGGGTGTCTTACCTCCGGAACAATTTCTTACTGTACCTACCAGGCTCAGATACTCTGTCTCTACTTTCTGGCTGGCTTCATCATATACCATTGTTGTAGTACCTCCTACACAAATCATGTCACCGCCGCCGGCAAAGTCATAAAATTTATTCCTGCCTATTTTGTCAATCAGGCCGGATTGATACTGGAACGGCCCTTCACCAAAAGAACCCGGAGTTAACTCATGATTTCTTACCAGGATGATCTTCCCATCAGCCGATTTGAAAATACCCATGCCGTCGTGATTGCCCGGAGAAAAAAGACCATCTGTCATCATATCTCCTTTACGGGAGATTACTTTGGCAGTAAATCCTTTTGGAAGGCTCAATATATCACCTTCCCTGGGAATAAGAGAGCCAAAACCAACGACAGGATCAGTCGTTAGCTTACACCCGGACAATACACATTGGCTCAATCCCAGGAATCCCAGGCTCGCAAGACTCGTAGTCCGTATAAATTCCCTCCTGGTATTATTCATTGTGAATGATTTTATTGTACACTTTTTTTAACACCTATCTGTTCAAATGTAAATGATCCCGCTAACCTAAACTTCATCTTTTCATTAAGAAAACTATACTTTTTTGCCATTTCATACCATGGCCTACTTTGTTTCGCTAAAAATGAATACCTGGCTTTCATGGGGTTGCAATTTCGCACCGATATCCTGTTTTGCCGTGCCCGCGGCGGCATGCTTCCACACATCGTATACATCAAACCGTTTTGTACTATCCAGTTCCAACTCTTTTAAATTCACCTGTATTGATTTCGTTTCCTCATTCCTGTTAAACACAGCGATGGCAAAACGATTATCACTTAGTGGTTTTTTCCAGGCTTCCAGTCCATTCCTGCTATATACGCGGTAACCCTGGCGGCCAAGCCTGTCCTGGTCGATCGCGATCAGTTCTTTATTCAGTAATATCGACTTCGTTACTTCACTCATATTTGTCACATCACAGCCGATCATCAATGGAGCCGCCATTATACACCACATATTCATTTGTGTGCGGTATTCTGTTTCTGTACATCCGCCACCTTTAATATATCCTGAATTATTGAGTCCCACTACCAGCATATCCGGATCATTCCATCCACCGGGTCCGCTAAACCTTCCAAGATTCGCCATCGCATCAATAGAAGTAAGAATACCGATTGGGCTTGTTTCATTTCTTGGCTTATCCCATATATCCGCTACATCATAAGAAGTGCGCCACATATGCCCACCAACTTCTTTGCCCCAAAGCCAGGGTGAGCGGGGTCCCCATTCACAAATGCTGAAAAGTATCGGCCTGCCTGTAGCTTTAAGCGCGTCACCCATAGCTTTGTAACGACTGATCGCCATTTTATAATCATTATTGGAAGACACGAGATCGGGGCAATAACAATAATCATATTTCAAAAAATCAACGCCCCATTCCGCAAACAGTTTCGCATCCTTTTCTTCGTATCCATAACTGCCCGGCATGTCTCCGCAAGTGAGTGTCCCTGCATCTGAATAGATACCGAACTTCAGGCCTTTTGAATGTACATAATCCGCCAGTGCTTTGATACCAGAAGGGAATTTTGCAGCATCCGCATATAATATTCCTGATACAGAATCACGTCCGCCCTGCCAGATATCATCGATTACAATATATTGAAAACCGGCATCCTTCAACCCTGCACTCACGATAGCATCAGCTGTTTCCCTGATCACCTTTTCATTCACATTTTTTCCAAATACATTCCAGCTATTCCAGCCCATGGGAGGTGTAAGCGCAAGACTATCCTGCACTGTGATAGCCATTGCAGGTGAATCGTCTTTTTTTTCTGCAACACCTGTACAGCTACTTTGCAAAAAAATAACTGATAATAATAAGAGACCGGGAAAATACTTTTTCATTTTTTATATATTTAAAAATTAGCAGCAATGGTCAATACGTTCAGACTTTTATAAAGGTTTTCTTTTTGTACATCCAGTAAAGGATCAGCCATACTACGAGAAGGCCTGTAAACGCCTGGACAAAAGAATTCCAGTCGCCCATCCATTTCCCCAAACCTCCTACGAAAACGTTTCCGATCTGTTTAAAATCAAATAAATGGGTAGCCACATAAACGGCTATTGCATTCATACCAATTACTTTGAAAGGGAAGGCCCACTTTTTAAATCCACGCACATCGATCACCTGGTAGAACAGCGCCAGCAATAAAAAACTGATGCCTCCTGCAAACAACACTAAAGAACTCGTCCATATATGGTGAATGATCGGGAACCAGAAGCTCCAGCCAATACCAGTCAGCAAACAGGCGACACCGGTTATGATCAACCGCGTTGTTTTTACAGAGGCGCTTGCCTCCGTCATCAGTATACGACCGGCAAATACACCCAACATGACTGAACATACAAAAGTCAGATTGGTCAGTATATAGGTCCAGCCCGCTCCTTCCTGGAAATGTCCCAGTACTTTATTGTCTATATACAAAGCCAGGTTAAGGTCGGGCTGATAGATCCCTGCCGCATGACCGGGAACAGGAACAACTGCCATAATCATCCAATAAGCCAATAAAAGAATCGCTGTCACCACCAACTGCCATTTAAACCGGAACTCAAGCAACAATACTGAACTCACCAAATAACCTACTGCTATAGCATGTAAGGTATCTGTCCACAACCGCAGTGTTGCCAGGTTAAATTCAAGCAGGTGGCCGGAGGCAATAAGGCCAAGTATATATAACTTTAAAGTGCGTTTCAGTACATGTTTATAAATACTCGCCTTGCTTTCTCCTTTCTCCAATCTCTTTTTAAAAGCGACCGGCATCACCACTCCTACGATAAAAAGGAACAAGGGCATGATCAGGTCATAGAAATGAAATACACCCCATTCATGATCAAACTGGCTGGTCAGCCAATCCCGTTGCCGTTCTGGCAAAAGCTTCGCGAAGGCAATAACGGTTTCTCCCCCACCGATGATCCATAACATATCGAAGCCCCGGAGCGCATCCACACATTCCAGCCGGTTACCTGTTATTGATATGGTCTTTTTATTCGTCATGCTATACAAGATGCGATTTCAATTCAAAATTCAAAAGTAAAAATGCAAAACTCAGAACCGAAGTTCGTCAGGTGATACGGAGGCTATTTTTGAATTTTTACTTTTGAATTTTGAATTAGAATTGAATTAGAAATGGAGCTAACAAACTGAGTTATTTAACTGTATCGATCAGTATAAAATCGTACTCTTTTAATAATTGTTTATAAGGAGCTTTATATATAATGGTGTCTTCCTTTTTTTTCTTTTTCTGATTATCCCAGATCACGGTGTGGATTTTCGCTCCATCTGCAAGGCCGGGGATTACCAACTCCAGTTCAGTTGTTTCAATGGCCAGGAAAGCGGAAACATTTTTTCCTGCAATGCCCCATACATTGGAGCCTGGCGCTACGCCACCCCCTGATAAAAGATCCGCGATCGGGTAAGCCGTTTCCCAATTCAAACTCGTGGTGGTGATGATGTACTTATTGTCCCTGCCTACTATATAAGGACCTCTTCCATAGGTTTTATTGGGACTGCTGTATATAGTTCCTTTGATAGCATTCTTTGGGATGATGGTACCGGCCCGAAGATCATGCCCTCTTTGTATATCGCTGCCGGTAAAGCGCAGGTAACGGTTCTTGTAATAACCGGTGTAAGGGATTTCTATTTCCTGGTCGCCTGGAAGAGATTGTTCTGAAGGCCCATCTGTACCCGGTGCATACCTGAATGATTGCGCTCCGTCTATTCCACATTTATCATATATTGTTTTCCAACCCTTACTAACAGATCCGCTGGGCAGTTTACTGGCCGCCTGCAAAAAGATCTTTTTCCCTGTATTGAATAAAGCTGTTACCTCATCCGGTAAGTCCTCCTCAGCTCCTGGTGCATAGATCCAATAAGCGTCGGCAGGCACTACCTTATCACTCACTACTACATTGTAGCCTGCATTGAAAGCGCCTGATGTGATTGCATCACCCGAATTGAACAGGCGGTCCCAGCCCGTTGCATTTTCTGCTCCACTTTTTTCCTTACCATTTTTCAACAACACCACGATATTCATCAGTGGGCGTTTCTCCTGCTTACCGACATATTCTTTGATCCATGAATTGATTTGAACAGGATCAAATTTGTTAAAGCCCCCGAAAACAATAAAGTTATCCATGCGAAACTGGAGCGCTCGTATCATACATAAGTAAGAAATAACCGCGGGTGTATATTCATTGGCAATTCCCCAATCCCGGTTGACAGGCGAAATAAGAGAAGTCGGTTTTCCCCAGTATTTAGCCCAGCCCAATCCAAGTGAACCATGTTGTGTCAGTGTTGCGACTGTATACAACTTGTCCCGTTTAAGGTAATAGTTATAAATATTGATTGTTCCTGTTTCAGGCCAGAGAGCGGAGAAATTTGGCTCACGCAATAACATAGGATCGGTGCCGGATAAATAATTCACCTTACGATCTTTTAATGTACGCGCCAGTGAAGTGAATACATCCGGGTTCACTTCAAAACATTCTTCAAAAACAGCATCAATGCCGGTAGAAGCAAGATCGCCTGCTGCTGCTGAGATAGTAGCCGGCGTCCATTTATTCTTTTCCCAGTGATAAGGATTCACGCCTTCCATATTCACCATTACCTTCAATCCCTTCTCATGCGCAGCACTTACAAGCGGACTCAATGCATCCGTTTCAAATACTGCCCAGGGTTGTGATTCCAGGTAAGGAGATTTGTAATAGTAATTCATCTTGTCGTCATTCCGGCTGGCTCCCCAATACACTACACCATTCCATCCTTTTGAAGCCACTTCCTTTATCATATTGTTAGTACTAAGCTTGATATCCTGCCCCTTTTGCCAGCGATATTCCGTAGTTCCTTCTACCCAGTACTGCGGATTGTAGTCGGCAGAAGCTACAGCCTTGCCTGTTTGGGCATATGCCGAAAAAGAAGAGATAAAGAAAAGAACGAGTAAGGCCGTCTTGTTGAGTTGTTGTACCATGACAATCGTTTTATGATTTTCGATGGGATAAATGTAGCTGGTTAATATTGGTGAAATATTCGAAAATCAATTCATAACATATACTTTTATAACAAAAGGTCTTTTTCTGCTTATTCAGTATAGCATACTTTATTTAGGGTAATAGCCTATACTTATTTATCGCGTGTGCATAATGATCGGAAACATAGATCGTATTACCTGCTCCGGTTGCAATTCCCAATGGATAGTATTTGCTATCATCGAAATTACCCGTCGTCAGCCATTGGCTTTCAAAATTTCCTTTTGCATCCGCCCGTTGTATCCGGAAGTTATACCGATCACAGACATACATTTCTCCCCCGGGGCCTACCGCAATACCATGCGGCTCACTAAACAAACCGGTAGCAGTATTCAACCCTTCTCCATAATCTCCGATCCTGCGTTGCAATTTTCCTTCTTTGGAGAATACAGCCAGCCGGTGATTTTGCCGGTCGCTCATGATTACATTTCCGTCTTTAGTGATAGCGATCTCATGCGGCATGTATAAACGGATACCAATGCTTTCCGCAGTTCCCCACTGGGAGAGAAACCGGAAATCCGTTTTAAATTTTTGTACCCGGTAATTAAAAGACTCCATCCCGTATAAA
>CAZGSG010000183.1:0-11698 GCA_964528095.1 uncultured Terrimonas sp. | reverse complement strand
CTCCATATAAACGAGAGAATAAATACCAATCCTCCTACTATCATCATGGCGATACCCAGTTGCCGCGTATCCTTATCGTACACATATTTTTTTATACCGGCGCTGTTTTCTTTTTTTGACTGACTATAAATATACCCGGCTACGATGCCCAGTATTCCCCCAAGTAATACAGATATAAAAGAGATCACTATATAAAACAGATCGCCTTTCTTGCCTTTTTCGAGTGCACGGTCATAGAACTCTTTTTTATGTTTTTTTTGCAGCTGTATTTTTTCCAGGTTTATTTTCCGGGTATTTAATTCAACCAACACCAGTTCTATAAATGCTGGTTGATAATCTTCTTCACTGGTATAGATATTCAATAACTCTTCGTCCGTCTTTTTTACAATTTCATCGTGGTACTCATTTGTCATTGGAGATACATTCATTTTTTTTTGACAAAATTATTATCATACTAAACCGTTGGGTGTTTTTTTAGAATGGTCTTATCCGCCCGCATTCTCCAGGATGCCTTTATCAGCATCACCAGTGTTTTCTTATTCACCTTTGACAGATCAATCAGCAGCATCGGATAATTGAGATAATGATCGGTAATAAAAAAAGCGGCAGGATCTTTTTTCATCCACTTATCTCTTTCATTGGTAAAAACGACCAGGGTTTTTCCATCTTCTTTAAACCTTGTAAATAATTTGCCCTTTACTTTAAAAGCGGGTGTACCATAAGAGGTACCGGCCATAGCTTCGGGAAGCTGCCCCGCAATATCCTGCACAAGACCCAGGTAATAAATTGAATCAATATCCATCTGTAATAAAATTAGCCTTTATTAAATTTAAAACGCAAAACCGGAGTTCATCAGGCGATACGGCGTCTATTTTTGAATTTTGCATTTTGAATTTTTAATTTTCCTCCTGTAATGAAAAACTTATTCTAAATTTCAGCGCTGTAATTTTACACCAGCAAAAATTCGTTCATTATTATGCCGGATATCCGAACTGTACATGTGATCCGTTATGTTACGCCTTTACGGGAAGGTGGTTCTTTGCCGGCTATCTCTGAAGCCGACGATAATTTTTTATACGTACTCAAATTCAGAGGGGCAGGCCAGGGCGCTAAAGCACTGATTGCAGACCTGATCGGCGGCGAGCTGGCCAGGGCCGCGGGACTGAAGGTACCGGAGATCGTATTTGCGCAACTGGATAGCGCATTTGGACGAACAGAACCTGATGAAGAAATTCAGGACCTGCTAAAAGCAAGCGTAGGGTTGAACCTGGGGCTTCATTATCTTTCCGGCGCTATTACTTTTGATCCAACCATTACAAAGCCGGATGCCCTGCTTGCTTCAAGGATCGTATGGCTGGACGCATTGTTAATGAATGTAGACCGGACAGCACGTAATACCAATATGCTTATCTGGAATAAAGAACTGTGGCTGATCGATCATGGCGCAGCGCTTTATTTTCATCATTCCTGGCAGAACTGGGAAGAACAGGCCCTGCGCCCGTTTGTACAGGTAAAGGACCATGTGCTGCTTCCGCTTGCAAGCGAACTGGATGTTGCAGATGCGGAATACCGGGCCCTGCTTGGTCCCGATCTTGTACGCAGTATTGTTGAGCTGGTACCGGATGAATGGCTGGCGGAAAATACGGCTGTTACTTCGCCTGAAGAAGCAAGAACTGTTTACACCCAATTTCTATTATCCCGAATTGAAAACTCCGGTATTTTTATAAAAGAAGCAAAAGATGCAAGAAAATCATTTATTTGAATACGCCGTTGTTCGCATAGTACCGAGGGTCGAGCGGGAAGAATTTCTCAATGTCGGCGTAATCCTGTATTGCAAGGACCAACGATTCCTGCAAATCCGCTATTCCCTGGAGGATAAACGGTTACATGCTTTTTGTATACACACAGATCTTGCTGAACTGAATGAACACCTGAAAGCCTTTGAAAATATTTGCATGGGCAATGCAGCAAGCGGGCCAATTGGTAAACTCGACCTGGCAAGCCGTTTCAGATGGCTAACTGCCACCCGCAGCACTGTTGTACAAACCTCCAAAGTGCACCCGGGATTATGTGCTGATGCAGGAGAAATGTTGTCGCGATTATATGAACAACTGGTAGGTTAATGCGCTTTATGGCTACTATACCCGCTTCTATTTCACAATATGATACCGGCCCTGAAAACTACTCCATGCGGATTTATGTCAAGGTTGTTTGTTGAAAGATGAAAACCTTTTAAACCAGCTTCGGCCAGCAAGGAAAGCCTGTGACTAAGTTGCCATACCAGCCCGGCACCTCCGTAAGCATACAAACCGGTTTCTTTAATGAATTGTTTTATACCGGGTAAAGCCGGAGTTTCTTTTAGATAACGTATAAATGAAATTCCCTGTGCAAAATGAATAACCGGATATATCTTACTTTGCTTGCTTAGTTTAAATTGTTCATCGATACATACCGGCAAAAAACGTAGCTGGTATAAATTCCATCCATTGTCAGGATGAGATGCTGCACCTGAAAATTCGGCACTGATACCCAGGGAAAAAACAGGTGATAGCGATTTACTGATGATCAGGCTTGCTCCCCTGAAATGATCTGCATGTGTAGTATAGAGATCCTGGAATTCTATCCTGTAATGAAGCCGCCTGATAGAAGGATCCTGTTGACCAACGACAACGGGACATATAAAAATACATCCATACAACAGTATAAGTAGTTGTTTGCCCATAACAATACAGTTGCTAAATTCACTAAAATTATTGAGACCAGGAAGATTATCCCGGTGCCTGGCTTTAATTACTTACCACCACCGTCCCTATTTGATTATTAATGACACATTTTGTTATGGCCTGTAGATACGAAAAAGTGTTCTTGACTTTTTTTTATACCTATAGGGGAAAAAACTCATCAGGTAATTATTATCGGAAATGAATTGCCCGTCGCGCCGGAACAGGGAATTACTTATTTTTTCCATTGTCCATTTTTCTGTAAAATTCTGTAAAAGTTGTTTGATTGTTGTAGAATCGGGAAGAGTACTGTTCATTTCTTTCAGTGCATTCACCTGCCTGGTAATCGTTTTTGCCAGTTTCCCGGCATATTCCTGATTTTCTTTTTCTTCATGCTCAAGGAAATAATAGGGTTGCGCTTCGTATATCTTTTCTATCCGGTAAAGCCGGTCTATAATTTTATTGAACTGGTGTTTACCAGCCATCCTCATAGCAGAGATAATGATCAGCAGCACAACAGGAGAGAATAGTATATATTTCATAAACTTGCCGGCAAAGTAGACTTGACCAGCGAACTTGCTGTTGTTGAACAAGCAAATGGTACCATTGATACAGCGAATGGCGGGGTAAATTACCGGGTTGAAAGTTCTATTTCGAATTAAAAAGTCAAAAATAGCCTCCGTATCATTTGAAGAGCGCTGGTTTTTCATTTTGAATTCGAAACAAATAGTGGTTATAACCAATTTGATAACCTTGCTCTTATTAATCCAGGCCTTTTTTTTGCATGTTTAATATATGGGCAAAAAAGTCATTCTCGCTATTCTTATTTTTTCCGGTCTTCGTTTATTAATGGCATCGTTGCTGGAGCTTGGTAATGACGAAACCTATTACTGGCTTTACAGTCAACAATTACAATGGAATTACTTTGACCATCCACCCCTGATCGCGTTAGGTATTCGTTTTTTCACATTTAACCTTGCACTGGACCACCAGGAGGTTTTTGTGCGGCTTTCCAGTATTGCGGGTTGCGCTTTTTCTTCCTGGTTTATTTTCAAAGCCGTATCACTGATCAGTAATGAACGGGCTGGCTGGTATGCCATGCTCCTTTATAATGTTTCTTTTTATACAGGTGTAGTGGCCGGTATATTAGTAATGCCTGATTCGCCGCAGATGGTCTGCTGGACCTTTTGCCTCTGGATGATCGCACGTATCAGTATCAGCGACAGGGACTGGATTGCATGGATCAGTTTTGGTATTGCAGCGGGTCTTTGTATCATGAGTAAGATACACGGTGTGTTTTTATGGTTCGGTCTTGGTTCATTTATTTTACTTAAAAAAAGGGAATGGCTGGGTATCCCGCAATTATATGTGGCGCTGCTCCTTTCCTTGTTGATAGCAAGCCCTATTTTATGGTGGAACTGGCAATATGATTTTATTACCTGGAAATTTCATAGTGAACGGGTAGACATCACAGAACATATTTCAACAAAGGATAGTTTCGGTATGGAGTTACTGGCACAGGTGCTGGTCAACAACCCCATTAATTTTGCACTTATCCTGTTTGCGCTGGCCGCTTCTTTTAAAAACCGTAATAAGATTTCTACTTCATTATCCATTTATAATTTTATTGCGCTGCCCATGGCTTTATGCCTGATCTTTATTTCTTTTTTCAGGGATATATGGCCGCATTGGAGCGGACCGGCTTATAGCACCTTACTGCCACTTGCTGCAATCTGGCTGGATAAAAAAAAGAGCAGTCATCAATATCCTGTTCCGCTACGCTGGGCCACAGGCCTCTTTCTGGTTTTTTTAATTGCATGGCCATTGACGGTTGAATTATACCCGGGAACTTTTGGCACTAAGGTTGGCAAAGATCTGGGCAAAGGCGATTTTACATTGGACAAATATGGCTGGAAAGAAGCAGGTGATACATTCCAGGTTTTATATAATAAAGAAACAACAAGCGGCCTGATGCCAAAAGAATCGCCCGTGGTGTGCAGCAACTGGTGGGGTGCGCATCTCGAATATTATTTCTGCAATGCCGGCGAGATCCCCATGATCGGGCTTGGTAAAATAACGCAACTGCATCAATATGCATGGCTTAACAAAAAAAGAATGGAGCAAACAAATATGAACTTCGCCTATTGTATTCTTTCCTCCATTGAATCAGGTGAAACGCCATCCGTCTACAAAGAGTATTATAAAAACATGGACCCTATCACTACTATCAGCATATTACGGCATGACACACCTGTACAATATTTTTATGTGTATCGGTTGTCGGGATGGAAGAAGAAAGCTATAGCCGTTTCCAATTAAAAAATCAAAATTCAAAAATGCACTCCGGAAACATGAAGATGTATTTGATTTTTGCATTTTTAATTTTGAATTGGAAATAGACTGACAAACTGGAGTTCCCGCGTATTGCTTATTTTCGTGAGCAGTTAAAATAAGTTAATATGCACGGAGTTTTTTTTAAATCAAGATCGGTTTGCCTGCTTTTGCTGGTTTTTGTATTTCATCCTTTTCTATCATTTGGGAGAATAGAACTTCCGTCTTTTTTTGCAGACAATATGGTATTGCAGCAACAGACTGAAGCTGCTATATGGGGTACTGCCAGTGCGGGAAGCAATGTACAGATTGTGACCTCCTGGAATAGGAAAAAATATACGGTGAAAGCAGATGCTACCGGTAAATGGAAAACAAAGATTGCCACTCCTGCCGCAGGCGGCCCTTACCAGATAACGATCAGTGATGGCTCGCCGTTGATTCTAAAAAATGTACTGATCGGCGAGGTTTGGTTATGCACTGGTCAGTCGAATATGGAGATGCCGCTTAAGGGTTTTAAAGACCAGGCCATTTTTGGTTCGAATGATGCCATTTTTAATTCGGCTAATGATCATATCCGGCTGTATACTGTTCCCCGGTCTGTTCAATTGCAACCACAGGATACAAGCAAGCCTGCTTCGTGGAAAATAGCTGCTCCTGAAACAATAGCCGATTTCAGCGCGGTTGCTTATTATTATGCCCGGCTATTGCACCAGACCCTGCATGTACCGATAGGCCTGGTTAATATCAGTTATGGTGGCTCAAGCGCAGAAGCCTGGATGAGCGAATCGGCGATCACTGCTTTTGGCGGTTTTACCTTACCCAAAGCCAGCGATGGCGCAAAGGTCAACAATAAAAGTCCGACTACTTTATATAATGGGATGCTGCATCCGTTTATTGGTTATACGATCAAAGGTTGCTTATGGTACCAGGGCGAGAGCAATTACGAACGGCCTGAACAATACGAGCGGCTTTTCCCTGCGATGGTGAAACAATGGCGGGAAGAGTTTAACCAGGGTGAGTTTCCTTTTTATTTTGCGCAGATCGCGCCTTATGGTTATAACAGTGGTGGCAAATATAATTCGGCATACCTGCGGGACGCGCAACGCAAAGCGGTGTCGAAGATCGGCAACAGTGGTATTGTGGTATTGATGGATGCGGGCGAAGAAAATACGATCCATCCCGGCAACAAAGAGGTGGTTGGTAAACGTTTTGCTTACCTGGCACTGGCTAAAACCTATGGATTAAAAGGGTTTGGTTATACAAGTCCTGCTTTTGATTCATTAAAGATAAATGGTTCGATTGCCACGATTAAATTCACCGATGCCAACAACGGTCTCACCACCTATGGAAAACCTTTATCGTATTTTGAAATAGCGGGCGCAGATAAGTCCTGGAAACCGGCCAAGGCCGTGATTGTAAGAGGCACAGTGCAGGTATCTTCACCCGATGTAAAAGACCCGGTTGCGGTGCGTTATGCGTTTAAGGATTTTGTAAATGGCGATCTGTTCAGTACAGAAGGGTTTCCCGTATCATCTTTCCGAACCGATGACTGGTGATAATAATTGAAGTGCGTATTATAAATAGCGGGTGAGATTTATAATATTGTAGCCAGGTATTGTATTGCTACAGGAGGGCTGGCAAGTACAGGCAGTTTTTTATCTGCTTCATCAAGGGCATTTACTACCCGGGCCATAGATGCCTGTGCAAGCAGGATCACGTCTACTTTTTGTAATAACTGTTTTAATGCGGACGCTACCAATGTATCATGTGTGGCAGTATCTCCGTTCATAAGCGCATCAAAAGCTCCTTCGCATACTACCGATTCTATTACAACTTCTTTGCCTGTAATTGCAGCCCTTCGACGTACCAAATCACTGGTGGGCTCAAGTGTAGTGGCCAGGGTAGCTACAACGCCGATCCTTTTTCCTGCTTCTATGGCTTTATCAGCCAGGGGTTGATCAACCCGCAATACAGGCACACTGGTAAAAACAGCCGCAGCTTCTACAGCCGCTCCAATGGAAGAACAGGTCACCATGATATAATCAGCACCGGCCGCTTCAGCAGAACCGATATAGTCCACTACCCTTTTTGCCGTGACCGGCCTGAGTTGACCACATGCGATCACATTTTTTATCAAACTATCATCTACGATATTGAATACGTTTATATGCGGCAGGTATTGCTCACATAATTGTTGAAATACAGGAACCAGTGTGGCTGACGAATGAATAAGGCCCAGGGTCTTTCTTTTCATAATTTCCCTTAAATTGAATTCAAAATAAAAAATCAAAACCATTATCGGTTTACGGAGACTATTTTTGAATTTTACATTTTTAATTTTGAATCAGGAGCCTTGCATTAAAGAAAGGACAAAAAAAAGCAGGTTGGCTAGAAAACCACCTGCGTTGGTCTTGTTGACCGTTCACATGAGAAAACTATTTTTATCTTCGATCCCGGTTAAGAGGGGGAATGTATACTTTTTCAGTTGATGACGTAAATATAGACTGCGGCTTGCTCCTATCCTTGTACAGTTTACCCAACCATGAAATATACCAGTCGAAACGAATCGACTTTTTTTTATCCACCCAGCCTACCGTTCATACTCACAAAAAAGGCTGCCCGCGAACCAGGCAGCCGACCATAACCAATACAAATCATTTAACGGGCGCCTATATAGGTGAGCGTGTCTGCAAATATCCGGTTGTTCGGATCCGCGTTATAATAGTATTTTAAAAAAATCCTTGGCACCGCACCTGATCCGTCAAATCGGCTATTGGTTGCGGGATAAGGTGTCATAAAAGGGCCGGTTGTCGGATCTCCATATATATTCACCATACTAGCGACCTGGTCCGCTGTATTGAAATATACTTCAGGCGCCACGTTGGAAAATGCTGTGAGTGATCCGTTATTAGAAAAAGGTTGTGCATAATCACCCGCGTCAGGCCAATACATGGCTACGGAATTGGCTCCTGTGGTTATCATCTCCACTTCCGTTTCGAATGACCTGTTATAAGCCGGGTTATCTGTACGTGTAAAAAAACCTTTTAGGTGATAGATACCATCGTATTTGTTTTTAACTGCGACAACGATCAGTATTTTATTGGCAACCGGGCTTACTTCGGCTCCAGCTGCCTGCGCGATGGACAGGGCCAGTGCATAATTCCCATCTGCAATATCAGAAGGGCGTAGCTTGATGCTTACTGTTTTTTGTTTTTCAGAGGGCGTTAGTGTAAACTCATTGCCATCAAGCGCATAATAAGCAGGAGGCAACGGATCATATGCTGTTCCATTATCCGTATTATACTGTTCCACATAATCTGGATCAGCAGATATCTTTACCACGGCATTACCCTGCACATACGAACGGGCCATAAACCGGATATCGGCCACACTGAGATTGATCACAGCACTACTGAAATCCATGGAAACATTTTTTGCAGTCGCTGCATCTTTAAACTCCACGATCATACGTTCGGTGTTGGGTTCTATATCACCATATACATAGTCTTTTTTACAGGAGGCGAGGATAAGACCGGAACCTATGAATAAAAAAAGCAGCAGGCCTATATCTTTCTGTTTTTTCATCTTATTATTTTTATGCTTTTAATAGCCGGGGTTTTGAGGAAGTATAGCAGGGTTTGCATCGATCTCTGGCTGCGGTATTGGCCATGACCAGGCTCGGTTGCTTGCCCCCAGCGTGCAAAATGATGTACAATTGACTCTTGCAATTGTTCTGTTACTGCGTTTCAGATCAAAGAAACGATGACCTTCTGCAGCCAGTTCCTTTCTACGCTCTGTAGCAATCGCTGTTAACAATGCATTGCCAGACAGGTTCACATTTACATAACCACTGATACGGGCACGACGCAGCGTATTCAAATCGCCTACACCTAACAGATCGTTTGTACTTCTCGCATAAGCTTCTGCGCGTATCAGGTACATTTCACCGGTACGAAATACTTTAAAATTTGTAGTACCGTCTGGTTTGCTCAACTGTGCTTCCTTTGCCATGTATTTGATCAATACTGTACGACCACTGATATCCCCGAAATAAGCATCATAACGAACATCGGTATTCGGATCATACAGCGCCAGCAAACTCGGATCGGGGCCATACTGGCTGGCATCCGGCTGAGGAAAGTAGGCATGGTAACCAGGACCACCCTGCCCTGCATCAAATGTATATGACCAGATCACATCCGCGTTGGTCGCATCTGTCCATATATTGGGAAACTGCGTGATGGTGGCCAATGGTATTGCATTAATAACAGAAGTAGCAGACTGGATCGCTTTATCATACACACCGGCATATAAATACATCCTGGCCAGAATGGCATTTACAACCGTCGCGTCCATATAAGCCCGGGTATTACCCCTGGTAACATTTATGGGTTTATCGACATTTTGCAAAAGTGTTCTTGCTTCCAGCAGATCTTTCTCAATATTATCATAATCCTGCTTTACCGTACCCCTTGCAGGTTTTGCTTCATAGTTATACACATTGATATAAGGGATACCCGGGTCTCCGGAATTGCGTTCATAATTATTGGCCCAATAGCGAAGCAGATCAAAGTGCACCATCGCACGTATGGCCAATGCCTGACCTTTGATCCTGTTTACCGCACCCTGGTTGTCTGCTGCATATTTTTCAATGCCATTCAGCACAATATTGGCCTGTGAAATGATCCTGTAGGCATCCAGCCAGGTACTTTCTACCTGGTCCTCATTTGCAGTGTATGTCCACCGGGAGAACACCTGCTCATTACCCAATGATTCATCTGTTTCAACAAGATTGTCGCCCAGCAGATCCGGCAATAGGCCAAATGCGTTGGAAGAACCGTCTGTAGAGCCATAATAATTGGTACTTCTGAATAAACGGTATGCGCCTACCAGGGCAAAATCATGATCTTCTATTGTCTTTAGTCCCTCGCCGCCATCAATATTATAATCGGGATTTGTATCCAATACTTTATTGCAGGATACAAATAACATAACTGATAAAAGGGAGAAAATTATATTACGGGTATTCATCATCATAGAGATTTAAATTTTATAAACCAATGTTTAAGCCGAAAGTGATCGTTTTCAACTGGGGATATTGACCACCACCAAGGAGACCGCCGGTTACTTCAGGATCATATCCCTGGAAATTGTGCCATACATGCAGGTTCTGACCCTGTGCATACACACGGAGGTTTTTGATCCTTAGCCTGTCCAGTAATTTTTTAGAGAACGTATAGCTAAGCATCACATTCCTTAACCGGAGAAAATCGGCTTTTTCTACAAACCTTGATGTCTCCTCCTGGAACGCATTAAATGAACTTGGTATATCGGTTATATCACCGGGCAGTTGCCATTCTCTCAACATCGCAGCTGCAAGATTTGAATACCAATAGATGGGGTTCTCTACCTGCACTCGATCGTTATTGTATACATAATTTCCAAACGCATAGGTAAACAACACATCAAGCGCTACGCCTTTATAGTTAAAGGTATTAGAGAAACCACCATAATTGGGAGGATCTGTTACACCAACCAGTACCCTGTCAGCAGGATCGTATACATTAGTAGTTGACTTACCATCTTTTTTGAAATAAAGCGCATCACCATTGTCAGGGTCCACACCTGCATACCTTACCAGGTAGAGGGTATTGATCGCCTGTCCCACTTTATTGATGCTTATACCGGATACATTTTCATCCTGGCCATTCTGATCCAGTAATTTATTTTTATTGTACGCATAGTTACCTTCCACTATCCAACTGAAATCTCTTGTCTTAATGACTGTTGCATTAAGCGATACTTCTACACCCTGGTTCTGTAATCTGCCTAGATTATTGGTAATAGATGGAAAACCTGAAGTACGTGATAATTGCCTGTCAAGGAACAGGTCTTTGGTGATATTATTATAATATTCTACTGTACCACCTACCCTGCCATCAAACATCGTGAATTCCACGCCCGCGTTGAACATCAGTTTTCTTTCCCAGGTGAGTGGACGTTGAAGGTTGGTCAGCAAAAGACCACCCACTCCATTATATACCGTCGAACTTAATAATTCTCTTGAAGTAAAGTCGCCGATACCCTGGCTGCCCACAGATCCATAACTTGTTTTAAGCTTCAGCGAGTTCAACCAGCTTTTGGCATTCTGCATAAAGTTCTCATCACTCATGATCCAGCTTAACCCAACCTGTCCGAAATTGGCCCAGCGTTGTTCTTTTGTCAATCGTGAAGAACCATCTCTTCTTGCACCCGCGGTCAGGTAGTATTTTCTTTTGAATCCGTAAGTAGCATCTATAAAATAAGAAAGTAAGCCATTCTGTGTTCCGGTGCCGGCAACAGTAGGAATATAACCA
The DNA here is from genome assembly GCA_964528095.1 of uncultured Terrimonas sp. Lineage (GTDB taxonomy): Bacteria > Bacteroidota > Bacteroidia > Chitinophagales > Chitinophagaceae > CAZGSG01. The sequence continues at coordinate 291 of CAZGSG010000183.1, read as the reverse complement.
TTCGTAGGTGTACCCGGTGTAATACCTGCTTCATTTCTAAAAGGTCCTACCAGTCCATATCCTGCAAATTGGAAACCACTTGTTTTAGCCTGGATGATCTCATTAAAAATGGACGTGCCGAACCGCTGATCCCCAAATGTATCCTGGTAACTCAAGGGGGTAGCGCCTGTATAACGGAACCTTTTGGTGTATAGACGGTCTACCTGTCCATTACCGCCTGTAGCCTGTGCTCCCTGGTTAGTCGTACGATCGAAATAACGGAACCGTTCATCTGAAGTAAAATCCGCACCC
>CAZGSG010000182.1:0-11713 GCA_964528095.1 uncultured Terrimonas sp. | reverse complement strand
GGAGTTTTGTTTTTCATGGCTATACTTTAAACCCTCCTGATTCTTCAGGAGGGTTTCTTTATGTAATAGAAAAATTCTTAGTATCCCCATCATCCTGGTAATGCAACCATTTGTTCAAACGGTATGTCCGTAAATGGCAGCGTTTTTTTGAGCTGCGCATACCAAACTGCAATGAGTAGACATTTTACTGCTACCATACTCTTGATGGCTTTTGTCGTGAGTCAATATGCAAAGCATATCAGTTATCTTGATTGTAAACTCAGCAATTATTATGGCAGTAAGGGAAAAGAATGCGATTGTGAAAAAATAATAGCCGATCTGCCAGATCCACAAAATGCTACTTCTGTACCAATCAGTCACCGCCATGTGCATATTGAAGAAGCTTATTTTTCATCGGCTGGTTTGCTACAGACAACTCCACCAAAAAAAATCTTCCCTGTATACGAATTCACAGAAAAGACAGGTATAACCGCTGGTTTTCCTGCCGGTATATTTCACCCTCCTTTGTTTAGTTGATTTTTTCCTTTATTCTAACTGTGTTGGCAAACCTTATCGGTTCTGTTGCCAATGCAAAGGCATCGTATTACCAGGCATTTAATTTAACTAAACTAAACATGAATAAATTATTTTTTATAGGAGCATTATTATCATCAATGATGGTGACCGCGCAGGCACCTGCTGAGAACAGCACAATTCTCTATGGTAATTTTGTCAAAGACATATTAAAAGGCTCTCCTTACGACGAATGGTTCAATGAAGGATATACAAGATACAAGCCGGCAGATGCAACAATAAATGCACTTGGCAAGCTAAGTATGAAAGACATCAGTGTCGAAATTTTCCTGGGCACCTGGTGTGGGGATAGTAAAAGAGAGGTACCGCGGATGTTGAAAGTACTGGATGCGATTTCTTTTTCACCAGCAGCTATTAAGTTAATAGGGGTAGGAGGTGCCGACTCGTTGTATAAACAAAGTCCGCAGCACGAAGAAGCAGGGAAAGGAGTCTTCAGAGTACCGGTTTTTATCTTTTACAGGAATGGAAAAGAGGTCAACCGGATTAATGAATATCCATCTATATCCCTTGAGAAGGATATGTATGCTATTCTCAATAATGAGCCGTACCTGGCCAATTACCGGAGTTTTAAAACGGTTAATCAATGGTTGGTGAATGGTGTATTAACAGATAAGAATAGTAATAGTCGTGGTCTTGCAACTCAGCTTAAACCTTTTTTATCAGGGGAGAATGAGCTTAATAGCCTGGGCTATTTATTACTGCGGCAACAAAAAAAAGAAGAGGCGCTTAAGATATTCCAGATCAATGCGAGTCTCTTTCCTGAATCAGCAAACGTTCTCTCCAGCCTGGGAGAAGGTTATCACCTGACTGGAGATAATGTGATGGCAGCACGTGTTCTGGAAGCAGCGCTGGAATTGAATAAAGATCCGGCACTGGTAAAAGAAATATTGAAGGTATTATACGAGGTAAAGGGCGTGCAGTAAAGAATAAAGGGTCAAAAACCAGTTGTTCCTGTTATTGGGATGGTGCTGGTTTTTGACCTTTTACTTAAAGAATCATTTGAACAATTCTTCTGCTTTAACCTGTTGTTGGATGAGTTCAGTGGCATAACTATTCTCCTGCAAGCCAAAACAGGTAACCATAGTAATAAAAACAACTTTTTTTGGAGGAGCGGCTTTCCTGATAGCTTCCCGTTTATTTCGAAGTTCGCCAGCATATTTTTTTGTGATGGTGAAAGGGGCGTCATAGAATTTCATTTCGCAGAGGTTTACGATATTATCAGCTCTGTTGACCAGCATATCTGCCTGCATACCTTGTTTGCCTGTTCCTCCTTTTTCTATATAGCTGCTTACTTCTGTGTAAACGGCAGCAATACCAAGTGATGCCTTTAGCTGAGGCAAGTGCATGAAACAGATATTTTCGAATGCATATCCACTCCATGCTTTCCAGGTCACCGTCTGGGACAGGCTAATAAAATTACCTTCTCCTGTTTTTCTTTTTCCTTCCATGAACTTCAGGTAAAACAAAGAATAATGATCAGTAAGCCGGTAAAGGATATCCTTCTTTTTTTTATTGAAGGGAAGTATAGGAGTAATAAAGCCGGATTGTTCGAGTTCTGAAAGAATACGGGTGATACTTCCGCCATCGTTCATACCGGTGATTCTGATAAGCTGTGAACGTGTCAGCCCTACCCATTTCGAAGCAAGCGCCCGGATGATGCTCATATGCAGCCCGGGATCATCATACAACGAAGTATAAAGATTGGTGAATTCTTCTTTGAGTAATCCATGTGGAGTAAAACACAGGCGATCGATATTTTGAGCTACGCTTTGTCCTTTTTTTATTTCTTTAAGGTAATGGGGTACGCCTCCCGTCACCATATATAATTGTATAACCTGGTAATGATTGAGTACGATCTTACGACTTTGCAGAAAGAATGCCGTTTCACTAAGATTGAATGGTTGTAAGTGAATCAGTTTGGTGTACCGGTTGTGCAGGCTCCCTTTATTATGCACGACCTGGCTTACCATCCAGCTGGCTGCTGAACCGCAAATAACGATCAGCACCCTGTTATGAGCAGCCCAGTCATTCCAAAAATACCCCAGTGCTTCTAAAAAGCCTGAACGTGCACTTGCTATCCAGGGTAATTCATCGAAGAAAAGGACCTTTTTCTGTTTCGTTTTTTTTCGCAACAGGTACTCCTTTAATAGTTGGAAGGCTTCGAGCCAGTTGACTGGCGCGTTCTTCTTTTTAAACGCGGGGTGTACGGCTACGAGTTTACTAAAGAAATTTGATAATTGTAAGGGCGTAGGGGTATGTTGAGCGCCCGTCATAATAAAATCAAAATGGCTGTCGAATACATGTCGTACCAGGTGGGTTTTGCCTACACGGCGCCGGCCAATTATCGCTACCATTTCAGATGTTCGTGACTGGTAAGTTTCCTGTAATAGCGTTATTTCCGTATTCCTACCTATAAAATCCTTTATCATGCTAAAAATATAATTGGCGGAATCTATCTGTTTTACCCCGGATTCCGCCAATTATGTTTTTTTTGCTAATTGGCGGAATGTTGCCAAAAGTATACAGATTCCGCCAATTATGAAAACCTGTTCGGTCTCCTGGTTTGTCCTGTAAATTTCGGGTTTACCCTTAAGTGGAAAGCTTGTTGAGTAACTATGCTGGTGACACAATAATCTTTACTTATTTTTGATCATATTGTAATATATATGACCAGGATCATTTTTACAGAAGAGTTTTGCCAACCGGAGAACCTGCATCCTTTTACGCTCACCAGGCAGATGCAGGATATACGGGTGGGGATCCTGACGATCAGAGAAAAATGGGAGAAACTACTGGGGCTAACTTCTTATGATCGTAAAGAGGACGATTACAAAGATCTTAACCGGTCTGTAAATATAGACGAATGTGCTGCAGATGGAGATTGCCTGATGGTGCATGGAAATGTATTACCGACTGCTAAACTGATCAAAGCCGTTCGCAAGCTTAAGAATGGCGAGTTTATTACAGCAAAAGGAAATGGTGGGATTGTATTCAGGTTTTCTTCCAGGGAAATTACAGAAAAGCATAAGATCAGGATAACTAATGAAACGATTATTGACGATGATTTAAAGATCATTCGGTATCCGTGGGATATCTTTCAGTTGAATGACTGGGCTTTAAGGCAGGATTTTGCATTGTTAACAAAAAAGAAACGATCGCAAGCGATATCAAAAACGAACCGTATCATTAAAGGGGAAGGCATCTTTATTGAGAAAGGAGCTAAAGTGACGAATTGTATATTAAATGCAAGTACAGGACCAATATATATCGGGCGTAATGCTGAAGTAATGGAAGGTTCGATGATCCGTGGACCTTTTGCCCTGGGCGAGGGAGCTGTTGTTAAAATGGGAGCAAAGATTTACGGCGCTACTTCGATAGGCCCTTATTCGGTTGTAGCGGGAGAGATAAAGAACAGCGTGATTTTTGGATTTTCCAATAAGGCCCATGATGGATACCTGGGAGATTCCGTAATAGGAGAATGGTGTAACATGGGAGCGGGTACGACTAATTCCAACCTGAAGAATAATGCAGGCGTAGTCAGGATCTGGACACCTAAAGGCCAGGTCGACGCGGGCATGAAGTGTGGTGTATTGATGGGCGATTATTCGCGTACTGCAGTAAATACATCTATCAATACCGGTACGGTGATCGGAGTATCGTGCAATGTGTTTGGTTCCGGGCTTACACCGAAGTATATTCCCAGCTTTTCATGGGGTAGTGATGGGGTGCAACGGTATATATTTGAACGGTCCCTGCAAGACATTGAAGGATGGAAAAAATTAAAAGGACAAAGCATTACGGACAATGAGAAAAGTATACTAGATTATATATTCAACCATTTTTAAAAATTAACGAATGAGAAAACAGATCGCCGCAGCTAACTGGAAAATGAACCTTAGTTTTCAGCAGGGAGAAAAATTACTGGACGAAATACTGGAAGCTAAAATTGTATTAGCTGCTCATCAGCAAGTGATCTTTGCTGTACCTTATCCATACCTGTTAATGACAAGAAGCGAGGTAGCCGAAGAAAAAAACTATTACGCGGCGGCTTAAAACTGTTATAATAAAAAATCAGGAGCTTATACGGGAGAAATATCAGCGGAAATGATCCATTCGATAGGGGTGACCTATTGCCTTGTAGGACATAGCGAAAGACGCGAATATTTTAACGAGAGTAATGCTGTGCTGGTGGAAAAGGTAGATCTCTGCCTGGCTAATTTTGTGACACCTGTTTTTTGTTGCGGAGAAGCATTGCCTGTACGGGAAGCTGGTACTCAGAATGAGCTTGTTGCTGAGCAATTAAAAGAATCGTTGTTCCATCTTTCAGCAGAAAAGATAAAGGATGTTGTGATCGCTTATGAACCCATTTGGGCGATTGGTACTGGTAAAACAGCAAGTACCGCGCAGGCACAAGAAATGCATGCACATTTACGTTCTGTACTTGCGGGGCAATACGGACAGGATATAGCTAACGAAATTTCTATTCTCTATGGGGGAAGTGTAAAGTCGACTAACGCGAAGGAATTATTCAGTTCCCCTGATGTGGATGGCGGATTGGTTGGTGGAGCATCGCTTGTTGCTTCCGAATTCATAGAAATCATTCGATCACTGAAATAATATTGCCCAGAACTTCCTATTATATTATCATTACCCGTAAAAACCAGGTACTATTAAGTTTCCTGAAAGTGCGGGTAGTGGTAAATGGAAAAAATATCTATCCGCTGGAGAATAGTAAGCCTGTTGTTATACCTGTTGATAAAGATAAACCCAAGATCGTGGTCACAGATGGGTTTAACTTAACTAAACCCCTTGAACTGGTATATAAACAACCCGGGTATTTTAATTTTGATGTAGTATGTGCCATCAATGACATGCAATTGCTTGGGGGCGGGTTATTTTTATCATTCTTCTACCTGCTTGGTTTTTTTACAGGTATCATTTTCTTAAAATTAATAAGTTTTGTCCCGCTCATACTGCTGCTTTGCGGGTATTATCTTAACAGAAAAAATTTTATCCGGCTGGTAAGAGCACGGCAATAGAAGCAATTTGCACAAAATGGCCGGCACGGTATTTTTATAAATAAAAGAATGGCAACAACATTGATCATAAAGACAGGAGCAGCAGGAGATGTTGTAAGATCGACTGTTTTGTTACATGCACTAAAAGGAGATGTTTATTGGATAACAGCTAAACATAACATGCCGCTTTTCCCGGATAGCTTACCATTGCTGAAGGAATTGGCATCAATAGACCAGGTACCGCCCCATTTTTTTGAACTTGAGTTTGACGAAATTATCAACCTCGAAGAAGATGTGTCAACTGCCCAACTGGCACAACGGTTCAAGGCTGTAAAAAGAACGGGTATCTACATTCACGAAGGAAAATTGCTTTACAGTCCTGGGTCAGCGCCCTGGTATGATACCAGCCTTGTATCGGTGTATGGTAAGGAAAGGGCTAATGAACTGAAGTACGCCAATACAAAAAGTTACCAGGAGCATTTGTACGAAATGATAGGGAAGGAGTTCAGGGGCGAGAATTACCTGCTTTATGGTAACGAAACGCGTGCTGAACCAACAAGACCTGTAAAGATCGGGATTGAAAAAAGGGCAGGGGGTGTATGGCCAAATAAACAATGGTGGGGGTATGATCAGCTGGGAGAAATATTAGAAAAAAGAGGGTATGAAATATTCTTCTTTCACGAACGTGCCAGTTTGAGGGAGTACCTGCAGGATATAAAACAATGCGAACTGTTCATATCAGGAGATACATTAGGAATGCATGTTGCGCTTGGGTATAACATACCTACGATTGCTATATTTAATTGTACAAGTCCGCAGGAGATCTATTCTTATGGGCTACTCTCTAAAGTCATCAGCCCTCTTTTACATGAGGTGTATTACCAGACTGGTTTCCGGTCAGAGGTGGTAAATAGTGTGCGAATAGAAGAAGTATTGAATAAGGTGGAAGAATGGGAAAAAACATCAGGAAATCATGAAGACCGTTGAGTTTCTTTCCCTGGTCTTTTGTATGGTATATGATTGGGATGCTGCCAATGCTTTTTGCTGCAACACTGTGTAAGCTGATTGTTCAGTAATAGTAGCTTGTAAAAATATAATGATCTCTGAAAGATTGCTATACTTAAAGCAGCTTTTTGTTAGCAGATCTTCAACAATCAAACGGTCTGGAACTATAAATGGTTTTGCATGTTTAACAATATCAAACAGATTGCCAGATGATTTAGTTATACCATAAATCTCTGGAATATCGCCGCATATCTTTGTGTGAATGACTGAAGGAATGAAAATAAAATGAGCTTTATCCATTTGCCTGTCAAATTCATCCTGGTCTACAACAGTTGTATCGTATACGAGTAGTTTGCAGTGGACGAGTTGCATTTGTTTGGCTCGTTGGATGATTCCTCTTCCATAGTCATCAGTATTTCCTCCAAGTAAGATAATTTCCAATTCCAGTTTTCCTTTTTCAGCCAGTTCCGCCAGCTCAAATACTTGTTCATAATCCCTTCTTTTTTTGTCTAATGAGCCAGGAACGACCAGCCGCAGCAGCCTGTCTTTATTTTGAGCCAGGTACCGGTCTTCATAAACTGCACCCGGAATATTATGGATCTCTTTTTTTCCAGCTTTTGTTTTTAGGTATTCTCTCATAGAATCGGCCACAATATTAAATTCATCTACCTGTCTTATCAGCCATTTTTTTCCAAAATGAACTACGGCTTTCCTGAAATTCCATGAAAAACGGCTTTCAAACAGGCAATTGATATCATGAACGGTCAGTATGACCCTTTTTACAGGCAATAGCCAGAGCACCATCGCGTAGAGCAAATGGTTATCGCTGATCGTATTAATATAAAGTATGTCGGGATTATCTTTTTTTATTTTTTTAAAAAGGGAGGAGAAAAAACGAAGTTTATTGCTGGTATCTACTACCGTCCAATTATATCTGGACCTGTCTTCTTTAAAAAGGTCATCAAATCGTTGTTTTGTTTCCTGTGATGTATAGATGGTGATTTGATTGCCAGGCATGTCAAACAGCCTGATAACGGGATAGGCTCCTTCAAAATGTTCTTTTTCGAATATCCCTATTTTCATAAATACTACGGTGTTTAAATGGCTGAAACTTTTATATCGACTTTGCCAGGTTATAAAGGAAACGCTTAATCCGGGTGCGAATCTTTAATTTCCAGGTTAATTTTTGCAAGCTACTTGTATGGGCATGTGTATCGACTTTTTTTATGTAAGTAGAGAGTTGTACTCCATCTTCTTCAAATACTTTTTTATATTCGTTTAAATAGGGGAGTAATAGCGGATCATGTCCTTTTAAAATCTGAGAAATAAGCATTTCGTCAAAATGAATAAAAATTACTGGATATTCACCATTGATCATTACTTCTCCATTCACTAAAAGCCTTTTGCATTCCTCGTAATTCCATGCACCCACCGTGCACCCTCTATGACGAATGACCTTTGTTCGCTCAAAATAAACTGGAAATATGTCCAGGTAGCGCTGGTCATCGTGGATGCTTAGCGAAGGCTGTTCTCCCATCATAAAATGACAGGCATTGGCCCACCATTGCATAGCGGGAAGTGCTTTTCGGTTGGCGCCGATAAAACCTGCTGTAAAAATGCCGCTTCGGAAGAGCGCAAAAAAACTTTTACTATCTACCAGCGGGTCGTTGTTAATCCAATGGGGGGTAAGCAGAACTTCCGATTGGTCGAGTTCATCAAACAGGAATTGATAATCATTTACAAAATACATATCACAATCTATGTAGACGATTTTCTGTATTTCTTTTTCAAGCAGGTAGCTTACAAGGACTGGTTTTAACGACCACCTGAAAAAATTAATATCTATATGAGCATATTTCCGGTAAAGAAGTTTAACAAGCGGGTAATCGGTAAGGTCTGTTGTGTAGATGATTTTGATGCCCGGATACAAGCTTAATGATGGGATGTCAATTTTGTTATCGACAATAAAGACGTATAGTGTTATTTTTTTATTAAACCTTAGCATGGACTTGTATAGTGTCAACGCTTTGGCAAAGTAATCAGCTGTTATTATTGTACAAAATGCATTCATTCCTAAAGCTTGTCTGTGATTTTTCTTCGTTTTAACTTAATTAAAATAATACTTCCCAACACTTTAGAAAACAGTTTCCTGTCTGTTCTAAAATAGTTTAAGAGTATTTTAAAAGCCTTTACCGGCCCGTCTTTTAGTAGCCCAAAATTGAGGTACCAAAAAGAAAACAAATCGACGAGCCCCTTTTTATCCGTTATTAATGGATTGTAGTATAAGTATTTCAGAATCAGAAAATACTCCTTTTTTGTAATTAACACGGAGGTCTCTTTATTCAGGGCGCTCCTATTATGTTTTCTGTAAAAATTAAGCGGCGCATTGATGTAAGCGATATTGCTCTGCAGGCATAATTTTATAAAGAATATCCAATCGCCATAATAGCGAAAATCTGCCAGATAAGCCATTTCATTTAGTACGATATCTTTTCTAAATACCGCGCTGCTTGCATTATTAATGGTACAATCAAATTTAAGGTATTTATCTGTTTCGCTAATCCCCTCGTTATAATACGAGCTATTCCATTTGTCTGTGCTAAAAATATAGTTTCTTCGTTCAGAAAATTTCGTTGGCGTTTTTTGTTCATCCATAATAAAGCTGTCTGAATAGACTATACCTGCTGCGGGATAAGTTGCAATAGCTTCCGCCATTTTTTCCAGGTAATAGTGATCTGCATAGTCGTCACTTTCTGCAATCCATATCCATTGATATTTAGCCAAACCTATCCCTTTTGTCCATTGAATAAAAGGAGAACCACTATTCTTTTCGTTCACAATAACATGGGAGACTGCAGGATGATACCGATAGCTTTCAATGATTGAAATGCTATTGTCAGTGGACGCATCATCCAGGATGATCAGTTCGAAATGCTGATGAGTTTGTTCAAGGATCGAGTCAATTCTTTGTTTTAGGAATTGGCTATGGTTGTAATTAGGTATGACTACTGAAAATTGGATCATTCTCCACCCGACTTTTGTTTCCGGAAAAGATTACGTACCAGTTTAAATGGCAATAAAATGATGTGACCAATGCGATAGCTTGCCGTGTTTTTCATGTCATTAATCTTATTCTCAATCGCAGTCTCTAATGTGGCTTCGCTTATAAACGCGCTTGTGCCTGTATCGGGGAGTGTACTATCTGAGGCTAGGGCAATCAAATACAGAGCATCAAGGGGTGTTTCTTTTATTTCGGTAAAACTGCCTTCAAATAACGTTATTGGTTGGCCGGTTTCAGCGACGATGAGAGAGGCGAGCACCAACCGTTGTTGTGTGTATTGGATATATTTAAAAGAACCGCTCAATAATTGCTCAAACTCATGCCGGTATAGCTCACGGGCATGAAAAGGGTTTTTATATCCGCTCAGGTCGCTATATTTTTTTTTATCTGGTGTTGAAATTAGCAGTAGGCCGCCTGGCTTCAATACCCGTTTGAATTCTTTGAGCGCAAGCTCATGTTCAGTAGTGTGTTCAAGTGTCTCAAAACAGATTACAACATCGAATGTAGCCGAATCAAAGGGAATTTTTTCAACAGTGCCTTGTTTAAAGGATAAGTTGTCTTTCCTGTATTTTTTTGAAGCATGATCTATTATTTTCCCATCTACATCAACCCCGGTTGCCTGTTCCGCTGATGCTGCCAGTAGATTTGTTCCATAACCCTCCCCACAGGCGATATCAAGTACAACTTTGTTGTGGACAAGTTCTTTTGCAATGGCATAACGATGCAGGTGCTCTATTGTAGCATCATTATATACAAATGTTTCCAGTCTTTCTCCTGTCCATGGAACTTGTTTTGCCATACTTATGATGTCCTTTTAAGATAACCGATAGTATTAAAAGTCGCATTTTTGCCAAAAAAATCTGTCCATTTATAAGATACCTCAAAATCTTTATTACCTGAAAGAAATTCTTTTATTGCCTTCACCGGACCACCGCCATATTCTTTTGATAATCCCAGTTCATCAATGATCCCATCTTCAACAATCAGGTAGGAGTTGGGCGAAACGACCTGGGCGAATTTTTTCATTGTTTTAAGTGTGTCTGTGTAGCGATGGGAGCCATCTTCAATGACCAATACCGATCTGTTTGATTTGGCGAGATCCAGGTCATATTTTTCCCAGCCCTTAGTAAAAAAGCGAATACGGCTGTGTTTTCGAACACGCTCGTCGATCTTGTCTTCTACGTCAATTGTATGTATCTCTCCCTTTCCCTGTATATCCAGCAAGTCTGCCAGATACAAGGCGCTACCTCCGCGGTGTGAGCCGATTTCTATGATCAGGTCAGGTTTTACCTCTTCTATGATCATCTGGTACAACACATAGTCAAAAGGCGATTTAAGGCAGGCTACACCTCTATACGTAATATTGTGGTGCCCTTTATCTATGCCTTCCAGCTTAAAAGAAACGCTTGTGTCAAAAACAGTACTATTCTTTTTGGAGAACATTTTATTTCGGTTTAATGATTATCCCCTGGCATGTTGGTACACTTAATACTTTCAGACCTTTTGATTGTGCGAATCTGTCATGTGCTTTTTTCTGCTCATTAAATTGATTATTGTATCCATAGTCATCCAGGACTATTATTCCACCCGGAACAAGTTTCTCCCAGGTGAATTCCAGTGCTGCAATTTCAGGTGCAACAGAATTCATGTCAATTGATACAAATGCTAAGTTAGCAGCATCTACCTGTGCGAGAGTATCAGGGACACTCCCTTTAATGACTTTTACAGGAAATGAACTAAAGTTCTTTAAAACAGAATTAAATAAACTGGTGTCGTTTTCTTCTTTGTAAAGTAAGTTCAGAGCGGTATTTATTTCAGCAGGTGAAGAATAGCGAGGATCCAGGCCACTGAATGTATCAAGCATATAATATTGTTTACCCAGTGACCTGAGATCTACCAGATGGTGAATAGCCCTGGCAAAAATCCCTGATCTGCATCCAAAGTCAATAAAATCTCCTTCCAGTTTTGCAGCTTGTGAAGCGGCCCAACACAGCACATGAATTCTCCATTCTATGTCATAGTCATTCAGCAACCCATCTTTGTCCACCGATTTGGC